>JBGGMI010000019.1:0-14326 GCA_041288075.1 Fimbriimonas sp. | reverse complement strand
GAGAAGTCCCGCTCTTTCGACCTTCTGAAGAGAGGAGGAGAGCTCCAGAATGGTGTGGCGATAGGGCTGGAGAAACGATTCTTTCCCAGAGATAACAAAGCCTCTGCCCGCCGTTTCCAGATCAACAACGAGCCCAACTGTTTGGTCCAAGAGGTCGAGGGTCTCGAGTGTGTGGTTGACCGACAACGACCACTTTCGGCTCTCCTGTACGTTGCGGTACGTCTGAAGAGCGCTCCACGCGCCGGCCACCGATGCCACCGCAAAGGCTCCAAGGAACCAGAGGAGGACCGTGCGGAACGATCCCGTCAGCGCTATTCGATCGTTAAAAATTGAGCGGTGCATAAAAGGCCTACACCCTGCGCTATACATTATCGGCGGATTGTTGCCGATTGGAGATGGCGCAACCCGTCATTTGCACTAGGATAGGGAAAGTGGGCAAATTCGGCCGTGCGTTACTCATTGCCGCGATAATTGGCGTATGGCTCGTCATCGCGCTCGCACTGCTGGCACCAGGGAACCGAGGAGCGAAGCGCGTGCATTGCATCGTTAATGAGAAGCAGTTGGCCGCCGCGCTTCTTCTTTATGGCGAGGCCAACAATGAGCGGTTTCCGGAGAGTGGCAAGTGGATGGACTCCATCGAACCCCTTCTCAAAATGCCCGATGCACTTCAATGCCCAGCTCTATCCGAAGGCTTCGGCTATGCGTTCACGGAGAGTCTAGGCACGAAAGCTCTTAAGGAAGTGAATAACCCTCAAGACAAGATGATGCTCTTCGACAGTACGAACCTATCTCGGAACGCACAGGATGATGCGGCGAGCCTGCCAAACCCGGGCCGGCACGACGAGCGAAACAATGTGGCGTTCGCCGATGGGCATGCCAAGTCCATCAGGAACCCTTCGACTCGGTAAACTCCGCTCCGCCGCATGAGAACCAAGATCGTCCCTGAGCCGCAGCTCATTTTCGACAAATCACGACCAGGACGAATCGGTTGCAACGTCCCCAAGGCGGACACTCCGGACGTGGATATCGCCTCAATCGTGGGCGAAACCAGGGATGAGCTGAATCTTCCCGAGCTTGGCGAGCTCGACGTCATTCGGCACTTTACGAACCTCAGCCACATCAACTACGGCATCGACACGGGCTTCTATCCGCTCGGCTCGTGCACGATGAAATACAACCCGAAGGTAAACGAGGTCACGGCCCGTTACCCCGGCTTCGCGCTCCTGCACCCGATGCAGCCGGTGGAGACGATCCCCGGTGCTCTGGAGGTGCTTGTCGGCGTCCAGGAGATGCTTGAGGCGATCACCGGGTTCGAACACATCACCTTGCAGCCCATGGCCGGCGCTCACGGCGAAATGACGTGCCTCATGCTCATCAAGGCTTATCACGAGTCTCGCGGCGAGGGGGAGCGCAAGATGGTGCTCATCCCCGACTCGGCGCACGGCACGAACCCAGCTTCTGCGGCACGTTGCGGCTACGACGTCAAGACCATTCCTACCGATGCGGAAGGGAACACCGACCTGACGGCATTGGCAAAAGCGCTGGAAGGGGATATGGGACAGCACGTCGCTGCCTTTATGCTCACCAATCCCTCTACGCTTGGTTTGTTCGAGAAGAACATCGAGAAGATCTGCCAGATGATTCACGAGGTGGGCGGACAGGTGTTTTGCGACGGCGCGAACATGAACGCGATGGTCGGCACCACTCGGCCCGCCGATCACGGCTTCGACTGCATGCACCTGAACCTCCACAAAACCTTCAGCACCCCCCACGGCGGCGGCGGCCCGGGTTGCGGGGCGATTGGTTTGCAAGGCCACCTCGAGCCATTCCTGCCAATGCCTGTCATCCGTAAGGAGCAAGGCAAAGTCATCGCGGAATATGGTCGACCTCAATCCATCGGCCGGGTCAGCGGCTTTTACGGCCAGTTCCTCATGGAAGTTCGCGCCTACACCTACCTGCGCGCCTTCGGTCGCGAGTACATGGCGAATATTTCCCGTTATGCTGTCCTGAACGCCAACTACGTGCGAGCCCGCCTCAAAGACGTGCTGCCACCCGCCCACGACCGGCCTTGCATGCACGAGTGCATTTTGACGGCGGAGATGTACAAGAAGAAGCACGGGGTTCGAGCGCTGGACATCAGTAAACGCCTCATCGACTACGGCTTCCACCCTCCTACGAACTACTTCCCGATGATCGTGCCCGAGTGCCTGATGATCGAGCCGACGGAGACGGAGGCTAAGGAGACCCTGGACGCCTTCTGCGACGCCATGATCGTGATATGCCAGGAAGCCATCGATACTCCCGACCTGTTGCACGACGCCCCAAGCAGTCAGATTGTTGGCCGCCTGGATGAGACCGCGGCCGTAAAGAGTCTCGACGTGAGGTGGCGGCCGGGAAAAGACGTCTTCGCCCCGGCAGCGAGTGAACGGATCGGCCGCGGCTTCGCAGTGGGTGAAGGCTTGGAGGACGTGAACGTACAGAAAGACGTACAGAGCTAGAGACTCTGCGGTCGATCAGTGACGCGGCACCCTCAGATTCGCCAGCGTTTTGCCAGTAAGCAGGCTCACGACGCTAACTCTGTCGTTTGTCCACCTAATGGCGCAGTCTCCCCACGTTAGGGACGATTGCGCAGGAACAGCTTTCACCTTCAGATCCGGTATACGGAGCGCTTTCCGGCCGTCTCCCTGCTCGACGAGAATCCAATTGCTGTGAGATCGGCCGCCTACAAACCAGCCTTCTGGCAAGGCGATTGCCTTCCTCCGCCTTGCGTCCAGAGCCACAATGCGACGCTCCATGGATTTTCGCAAGACCACGCACCCGTTCGGGGTCACGGCCACGGCACTCAACTGCAGCGACACTGGCATAATCGAACTTCCCAAGCCTTGACCCTTCAAGGCATAGAGCTCGCGATCAAGTAGGTACCGTCTTGATCCAATTTGGAATTGACGAATTGAAACTTCTCCATATTCAGCCGCTCGATCGACAAGGAGTCTCAGGAACTGGATAGAAAGCGCCGGACGAGTGCCTATTCGCACCTGGACTTGACGCCTGATCGGTTGCCCTGAAGGCCCTAGATGGCGCAGATTGAGAATTGCCAGCGCCCCATCCCTTCCAAGAGTCAAGAAATCGGTGAGTTCACCACGCAGACCCCCGGCTCCCTTGTGGAAGTAGCGCAGGTCATTCGCAGCCTTTGCTGGACCCCAAAGTGCATCCTTCTTCAGCCATTCCTCGAGCAGCATTTGGATGTCCAGCGTGCCAGAGACCTTTCTTCTTCTGACCAGTTGAAGTTCATGATGCATGTCGGGCAAAACGCGCAGCCGTAGCTCTTGGCCATTCATGAGCTGCAGCCTGGAGCTCTGCGGGCCAGACAAAGCAATTCGCTCCCGCCCGGCGATCAGCGTCAATTCGCCTCCATTCCTTTCGAGAGTGAATCTTTGCCCCACGGCAAGGCACACGAGGGCGAACAGCGGCGACATCATAACCACTCTACGCCACGATCTTGCCAGAGCCAAGTATCCTTCGCTTATGTCCGACATCGCCTCTCGCGGCTACGCTGTTCCCGAAGCTCTCGTTAGCACTGAATGGGTCGCTGCCCACCTGAACGATCCGAACGTGCGGATCATAGAAAGCAACGAGGATCCGCTGCTGTATCCCTCGGGACATGTTCCCGGTGCCGTAGAGGTCGATTGGACACGGGACCTCAACGACCAACTGGTCCGCGATTACCTTCAAAAGGAGGGCTTCGATGCCCTCGCTTCGAAGCTTGGAATCGACAAGGACACGACTGTGGTGTTCTACGGAGACAAGAACAACTGGTGGGCCACCTACGCCTTGTGGGTCTTGCACCTCTTTGGCCACACGAACTGCCGGGTGATGGACGGCGGGCGGATCAAGTGGCAAAAGGAAGGCCGCGAGCTCACGCGAGAGGTCCCAAGCTATCCTCCAACAAGCTACGATGCCCCGGCAAGAGACGACAAGATGTACCGCGCCTTCCGAGATCAGGTGCTCCAGCACGTTCACGAAGGCAAAAAGCTCATCGACGTCCGTTCTCCCGACGAGTACAGCGGCGCGAAATTGCATATGCCGGACTATCCGAATGAGGGTGCCTTACGCGGCGGGCATATTCCGGGAGCGAAAAGTATTCCGTGGGCGAAGGCGGTGAACACCGAGGACGGCACGTTCAGATCAGCCGAAGAACTGCGCGGACTGTACAAAGAGGAAGCCGGAATCGGACCGGAAGACGATGTAATCGTCTACTGCCGCATCGGCGAACGCTCCTCCCACACCTGGTTCGTGCTCAGCTATCTGCTCGGCTATCCGAACGTCCGGAATTACGACGGATCCTGGACGGAGTGGGGCAACCTCGTCGGAGCACCGATCGAAAAGTAGCGGCTCATCTTGGACGGAGTGTGATAGCAATCGGCGTCCGCCTGATATTGCGGAATACCAATTTCTTGCCGCACTCGGGCCGTCTCGTCCGTCCACAATAGAGGGCGAGAGACTTCTTCCGCCCTCTTCCTATCGAAAGATGAGCAGGCCTTTCTGTCACATCCATAACCACACCGAGTACTCCCTGCTCGACGGGGCGAACCGCATTCCGGACATGGTCAAGCGCGCCAAGGCCCTCGGCATGGACAACCTCGCCATCTCCGACCATTGCGTCATGTTCGGCGTGATGGAGTTCTATCTGGAGTGCAAGAAGAACGGCGTCAAACCGATCCTGGGCGTCGAGGCGTACGTCGCGCCGAGAGGGATCGACAAGAAGGATGGCCGCGCGGATAAAGAAAATTACCACCTGCTCCTGCTTGCCAAAGACCTCGAAGGCTATCGCAACCTCTGCAAGCTCACCACCATCGCCGCGCTCGAGGGCTACTACTACAAGCCCCGCATCGACCACGATCTGCTGCGCAAGCACAGCAAGGGGCTGATCGGCACCAGCGCCTGCCTGGGCAGCGAGGTTTGCAACGAGCTGATGGCGGGCAACTATGACAAAGCCCAGTACATCGCCGGCATGTACAGCGAGATCTTTGGCGAAGGGAACTTCTTTATCGAGCTGCAGGATCACCGCCTCCCCGAGCAGGCCGCGATCAAAGACAACCTGATCAAGATCTCGCGCGAACTCAAGCTGCCGCTCATCGCCACCAACGACGCGCACTACCTCTGCAAATCCGACGCCATTCCGCACGACGTGCTGCTCTGCATCCAAACCGGCGCCCTCGTCGAGGATGAGAAGCGGATGAAGTTCCAGACCGACGAGTTCTATCTGAAGTCGCCGGACGAGATGCACGCGCTGTTTGCCGACACGCCCGAGGCGCTCGAGAATTCGATGCTGGTCGCGGAGATGTGCAACGTCGACCTGGAAAAGCAGCAGGCACCGATGCCGCAGCCGGAGGTGCCTGACGGCCTCGACAGCTTTGCGTTCCTCCAAGAGCTCTCCGAGAAAGGCCTGAAGGACAAAATGAAGCATCCGGAGGCGAGCTTGGAACGGCTCAATTACGAGTTGGAGGTCATCAAAAAGACTGGCTTCGGTGACTACTTCTTGCTGGTTAGAGAATTCGCCAACGAGGCGCGAAACAAGGGAATCCACTATGGCGTGCGAGGCTCCGCCGCCGGCTCGCTGGTCTCCTATTGCATCGGCATCACGGACGTTGACCCGGTCGAGTATGGCCTCACTTTCGAGCGCTTTCTGAACCCCGAGCGCATCTCCATGCCAGACGTCGACATGGACTTCGAGGACACGCGCCGCGACGAGATCATCCAGTACGTCACGAATCGTTTCGGCAAGGATCGCGTCGCCCAAATCGTCACCTTCGGCACCCTCGGCGCAAAGGCTGCCATCAAGGACGCGGGCAGAGTGATGGGCTACACGCCGCAAGAGACGGACCGCCTCACCAAAGCTATCCCAGGCACACCAGGAACGACTCTCGATAAAGCCTACAAAGAGGTTGCTGAATTTCGCGACCTGGTAGAAGCCGATCCAAGAAGCAAGTCCCTTTTCGAGACCGCAAAGACGGTGGAGGGAATGGCACGAAACTCCGGCGTTCACGCCGCAGGCGTGGTCATCTCGCGCGAGCCGCTGGTCGATTACATTCCGCTTTCCAGGGGCAACGACGGACAGGCGATTACCGCGTTCGAGATGGGCATTCTCGAAAAGATTGGAATGCTCAAGATGGACTTCCTGGGGCTCTCGAACCTCACCGTCCTCGCACGAGCCATCCAGAACATCAAAGCCACGACTGGCGAAGACCTGGACATCAAGACCATCCCGGATGACGACCAGAAAACCTTCGACATCCTCGCGCGAGGCGAAACCACGGGCGTCTTCCAGCTAGAAAGCGGCGGAATGACCCGCTACGTCATCCGCCTCCAGCCCAACAGCATCCGCGAGCTCGCAGCCATGGTCGCGCTCTATCGCCCAGGCCCGATGGACCACATCCCGCGCTTCATCGATACGAAGTTCAAGAAGATCGAGGCCGAGTACATGGACCCGCGGATGAAGCCGATTCTCGAGGAGACCTACGGCATCATCGTTTACCAAGACCAGGTCATGCAACTCGTCCAGGCGCTGGCGGGATTCTCGCTCGGCAAAGCCGACGTTCTTCGCCGGGCGATGGGAAAGAAAGATGCAAAGGCGATGGCCGACATGAAGGTCGAATTCGCCGATGGCTGCAAAACAAACGGAGTCGCGGAGCAGACGGTGGAGAAGGTCTGGGAGCTTCTACTGCCTTTCGCGGGCTACGCTTTTAATAAGGCCCACGCGGTTTGCTACGCGATTCTCTCCTACCAGACCGCCTATCTGAAAGCGAACTATCCCGTGGAATACATGGCGGCGCTGCTCAGCGTGTATCTGGACAAAGAAGACCGCGTCACGGCGTTTATCGAAGAATCACGTCGGATGAAGATTCCGATCCTGCCGCCGGATGTGAACGCGTCCGTCGGCGACTTTGCGATCGAGGGCGGTTCCATTCGCTTCGGCCTCACCGCCATCAAAGGCGTGGGCGGCTCCCTAGTCGAAGGGATCATTCAGGAGCGAACCGAAAGCGGCCGCTACAAGCACCTCTACGAATTCACCGACCGAACCAAGCCCTACGGCATGAACCGAACGGCCCTCGAAGCTCTCATAAGGGCCGGAGCCCTCGACGGCATCGACACCAACCGCAGAAAGCTCCTCAATTGCGTCGACGGAGCCCTCGCCTACGCCGACACCCAGAACCGCTCGCGATTGGCCGGCCAAGACTCCCTCTTCGGAGGCGATGGCGGCCCGCAGTCCGTCAGCTACCCCGCTCTCCCCGACTGCGACGCCCCCGGTCGAAACGAGAACCTCAGCATGGAAAAGGAGGTCATCGGCATCTACGTCTCCGATCACCCGCTCCGGGGCCACGAGCGAACTATCACCCAGAACTCCACCCACACCTGCGCCAGCATCGCGGAGCAGGACGAGCAAGTCTTCGTGAAGATAGCCGGCGTCATCGCCAAGATGCGGGTCATCGTCACCAAGAACGAAGGGAAGAGGATGGCCTCGCTGGTCATCGAAGACTTCACCGGCCAAGCCACGGCCGTCGCATTTCCAGCCACCTTCGAAAAGCTCAAAGACGTGCTCCTCAAAGACACCGTCGTCCAACTCACTGGCTATGTCATGCATCGCGAAATGAGAGGCGAGAAGTCGATCGAGCTAAGAATCGAAGACGTCAAGAAACTCGAAGCCGAGCTCGACCTGGGCAACGGCACCGGAGGCAACTCGCGCGGGATCGTCACCCTGAACGTGCCGAGAGCCACCAAGACTCAGTTCATGAAGCTGCGCCAGATCATCGAGGACAGCCCCGGCGACTACGAAGTCCTCCTCCAGTTTCCCGCCGAAGGCAACTGCCACCAGGTCTATCTCACACACCACGTGAAGCCGGACGACATGTTCAAGCGAGCCGTCCAGGAATGCCTCTACCGCTGCGACATCGACATAACCGACCACAACAGCCTCGGCATGGCAGCCTAGCAGAACGCCAACCCGTGCTCAGGCGTCAGAATCGAGACTGTCCGAAATGAAAGCCACTCTAACGCTCCTATCCGCCTTCCTCATCGCCCTCGGCGTGGCGCAATCCAAGCCGCTGCCCGGCAAGATGGATGAGTTCTACTTCCATGCCGCGAATATCGAGCTGCTTCAGGCGAAACCGGTTCAGAAGGAGATCGGGGTGACAGAAGCGCAGCGCAACAGGATGAACGACTTTGCGGACATACATCGCGGCAGGCTTTCCACGTTGGAAGCGGAGTACAAGAAGGCGAAGAAGAATCCGCGGGAAGTCACGAAGGACCCAAAGCTTGTCGGCTTCTTTTACGAGTTAAAGCTAAATGTGATGCGAACATTGCAGCCGGCGCAGCTCAAGCGGCTTGGCGAAATATCGCTTCAGCAAGTCGGTCTCGCTGCACTGACCGATGAGATCGTTGCCAAGAAGGTTGGGATGAGCAAAGCCCAGCTCGAAAAGATGCGCGCCGCTTTCAAGGCTGGGGGAACCAAGTATGCCGCGGCAGAGAGAGCGGCCGCGAACCCCGTTCTGACCAAGTACAAGGATAAGCACGTCAAAGACAAGAAAGAAGCCGAGGCAATGCAAAAGCAGTTCGACGCCGACATGCATGCGGCGATGCAAAGGGCAAGCCCAAACCTCACCGGGATTCGGGCGGCCGCTGAGAAGAGCATGAAGGCGATCCTCACCTCTTCACAACTCTCAAAATATCAGGCGCTGCTGGGGCGTAAATTCTCGCCGGGATAAAGCCGCATCGGTGTTATGCACTATGTGCTATGAACTTGCGCTGGCGCGCTCTACCAGTTGCTCTCGCCCTTTTCTGTGCTGTGATGGCCTTTGGGCAGGACAAGCTCTGGCACAACCGGCTTTCATCTACGGACAATCTGCGTGAATCCCGAGCTATGCCAGCGTCCTCCCCGATGGATCGTCGGTTTTCATTAGCACCAGCCCCCGAGGGCTTTGTCCTTAAGACCGGCGGCAACGGCCAACTTCTCTGGCGTCATACCAAACCCTGGATTCCTGGGACGTACACGAACTACCGGTCATATGTGGTGGCCATCGAGTCGATCTACAACGAGGGCCGAAAAGCCGACTAAATGATCAAGGTCACCAACGTTCACACAATCAACGTTCCGGTCAAGAAAAAGCGGCGGGGAAGACACACGGGCAACACGAGTGCACGCCGAAAGGCGGTCGCCACGCTCGCAAAGGGCCCGAGGCTCGACGACTACGGGGTCTAAGAGCCAGCACTCAGAGTGCGGTCTGCTTTCGGCGGGCCGCCACTTTTTTGTTTGTACGGCATAGCTTTTCAGTGTTATTCTGTATGAACTATGTACTTGCGCTTACGCGGATTGCTGGCCGTTATAGCCTTCCTCGGCTCGTGCTACGGATTCTCCCAAGATAAACTTTGGAACAATCGCTTAGCTGTCAATGATAGCCGCGAAGATTTCGCAAGGTATGCCAGCGTATTACCTGACGGCAGTTCTGCGTTTCTAGGGACAGGCCCTGAAAGCTCGTTGGCAAAGGCAGATGCCTCCGGCGCACTTGTTTGGCGTTATGAAGAGGAGTCGGCACCGGGACTGTATTCCAATCTGCGCTCTTATGCCGTCGACGACGCCGGCGACTATTACGCGGTGGGCACGAGAGGAAGGGATCTAAACGAATCCTTTGTGGTCAAGGTGAGAGGTTCCGACGGAATTGTTCTTTGGCGCACTGCGGCAACGGCCATTAACGAACGGTTCATCTTTACCGATGTCTTTCTGAGAAAGGACGGCTTAGTCAGCGTGTTATGCAGCCACTCGGTAGGTACAGGTGCATTCACGCGCGAGCTTCGGGCTTTCTCCGCCACAACCGGGCAGCAGCGCGGTGTCATCACCTTATCAGTCCCTTTTTCGAGCCCTCAGATCTTGCCCAACGGAGACATTGTGGGTCGTTCGGAGGGTCTCACGTTGGTGCGAATCCGACCCAATACCGGCGCAGTGATATGGCAGAAAGCCCTCCCGGCACCTGATCCATACAGCAGGCAAATTGATTCGATCGTGATCGGCAAGAACGGCGAGATCTTTGTGCGAGGCTCTCGTCTTCGGGTCGACCGTTACCGAAGTGAGCTAGCCCGCATACGGTCAACTGATGGGGAAGAGATGTGGTCGTTCTATGAGACACTGAATGGCTCGGCGCCCCTTGTGAGCGTCAATTCGTCGAGTGAGACCTACGCGACGTATCAATACGTCTCTGGTGACAGTTCGATAGTTCGAGTGCTGCGCCTGGCTCCCGCCACTGGAAAGCCTCTCTGGACCAGGGACGTTACGGATCCGGCTACTCCGAATTCCTTTTCCTCCCGGCTAATCACTGCCACCGATGATGGGCGTGTGTTCGTCGCGACCCGGTCGGGGGGAACCTTTACGAACCCCGTTTCGGCCATTGGACTCTATGCCTTTAGCGCCTTAAACGGTGCGTTGAAGTACGGCAACGTACACGTCCCGACATCTCCTGTTATCGAATCGCCCCTCGCACAGGGCATAACTCCCGCGGGAAAAATGATGGTCGCGGGCGTCATGGGTCGGGCAAACGGCCACTTCTATGCCACGTACGTTTCTCGTTTGGGCGATGGCGCACGTTTATCCACAAACGTATTTTCGCGGAAAGGCCCAGTTTTCAACGAAGCGGTTTCGGCGATTGATCAGGGGTTGTTGCTTATCACTGGAAGGACTCCCTTTAGCTGGGCCTTTCAAGGGTTGGACAAGAATGGAGCAACCTTATGGCAAACCACCCTTCGCAGATCGAATGCCAGCACGCTGCTCGGTTTCTACACGCCTGCCTACGTACGTTCAGTAGCCGGTTATCGCAACCCCTGGGGCGGTCCGGAAAATGATCTGTTTGTTTTGGGTTCGCTCGAAACCTACAACGATCTGGTCGCGATTAATGGTAGCAATGGGAGCGTCCTCTGGCGTAAGTCTCTCTACGAGGCGCAAGTGCCGGCGGATCGTATTACGGTTTCGGGTGCAAATCCGAACCTCTTTGTTGTCGGCAATCACGCGAGCACGTATAACCCGGTGTTGAGCAGCCTCGACCGGACTACGGGGAACGTGCTGTGGACGCGTGAAATGACGGAGTTCGCGCAACAGTCGGTGAGCGAACTCTTGTCTATGCCAGACGGAAACCTACTCCTCGTCACCGGGCTTTCTGCTGCCAAGATAGCCTCCGCCGATGGGAGCGTTCTCTGGACCGCTAATCTTCCAGGGAATCCAGCCTATAGCCGGTCCATCCGCTTCGAGGGGAATTCGCTGTACTTGCAGTCTGCGGTGAATGGTATGAACGCGCTCGTCAGAATCTCTCAGGCAACAGGAAATCGCTTCTGGACCAAGGACTTTTCGACGACCGACACGCCATATCTGAGCGACATCATGACGAGTAGGCAAGGAAAACTAGCCGTCATCGTGGGATCTGAAAACGCAAAGCAATTTGCATTGAAGCTGGATGCAGTCACCGGTTCTGAGCTTTCGCGCATTGAACTGCCGCCACTCGCCGATGCGGACAGCTACTATCGAGCGCTCACCCTCACTTCTGACGGAAACGGCTACCTTGCAGGTGCCTGTTACACGCGGGAGCCGATTTATGAGGATCAGACCGGTTCTGGCATAATTCGTCGTCTCGATTTTGGCGGGAAGAAAGTGGCCTGGACCAAGCAGTTTAGCGGAGGCGAAAGGACGAACAGCCAGGCCGTAGCCATCAATCTTGACGCTTCAGAAAACGCCATTGTCTCTGGGCACCTCGGGATATTGGGGGGCAACGTGATGGCTTCGGCTCTCTTTACGATCTGCTACAAGAAGGGCTGATTAATCGTCGTTACGCTCCGAAGCCGGTCGGGTACGCAGCTCCGCCCAGCTCCGGAGCTCCTCGATCTCTTCGCGCATCATAACGCTCAGCGGTACGACAGACTTTGCTTCCGCTATCAGGTCCTTCTGCATGAGCTCGCGATTTGCATCAAACGCAAGATAGAGAGCACCAATTACGATCTGCTCGATTTCTGCGCCAGAGTAGCCGTCGGTGGCCTTGGACAATGCCTTTAGATTGAACTTCGCGACGTCTCGCTTCTTCTTTTTCAGGTGGATTGAGAAGATTTGCTCGCGCTCCGGGCCGTCGGGCAGATCGACGAAGAAGATCTCGTCGAAGCGGCCTTTTCTCAACATCTCCGGCGGGAGCGCCGTCACGTCATTGGCGGTTGCAATCAGGAAAACCGGTGCGGTCTTCTCCTGCATCCAGGTTAAGAACGTGCTGAATACGCGAGCCGTCGTGCCGCTATCGCTGACCCCGCTTCCGCTCATCCCGGCGAACCCCTTTTCGAGCTCGTCTGCCCACAAGATGCACGGTGCCACTGATTCTGCAACCTTGATCGCTCGTCGAATATTCTCTTCCGACTGGCCCACCAGTGATCCAAAAATGCGGCCGACATCCAGCTTGAGAAGGGGCAAATTCCACTGGGCTCCAACGGCTTTCGCGGTCAATGACTTTCCGCAGCCTTGCACACCAAGCAAGAGGATTCCCTTCGGTGAGGGAATCCCGAAGTCGCGAGCCTTATCCGTAAAGCTCTTCTCGCGCCGTGCGAGCCACGCCTTGAGCAGTTCCAGCCCGCCCACATCCTTGAGATTGGCATCGGGAGAGTAATACTCAAGCAGCCCCGACTTGCGGATGATTTGCTTCTTTTCGTCTAGCACCGCTTCCAGATCAAATCGCTTCTTTTCGACCAAAGACCGCGCAAACACCGCCTCGATCTCATCGGAGGTGAGCCCCTGTGCGCTCTTCACCATGACCTCGCGCTGCAGCGGCTCCATCACGACGTTCACGCTCGGATTGTCCTTGACGGCCGCGATCACCTTGTCCATGATCTTCTCGATATCCTCCGGCTCCGGGAGCGGATAGTCGATGACGGAAACGTCCTTTTCGAGGTCCGGCGGGAGACTGAGGATCGGCCCCATTAAGATTAGCGTCTGCGATCGACCGCGGAGGCGAACCGCGAGGTCTCGCAAGAGCCTAATAACGCGATAGTCGCGCATGTACGGGTGAAAGTCTTTGAGCAAAAAGATGGTCTTCTCGGAAGCCTCGTGCACCAACGCCAGGGCTTCGAGTTCTCCGGGAAGCGCGGATGGCTTCGCCGGGCCAGTCTGCCGCACCACTGGCGGCTTCATCCCTTGAGTGACCGACCAGGTATGAATCGTCCGACCTAGCCGGGCCGCGATAGCCGACAAAGCATCCTCGACTCGCTTTTCTTCCCACGAAACGATATACAGAATCGGATACTTCGCCCTAACCAGGACCTCAATCTCTTGCTCGGCAGCCATTGGGGGAGATTATGGGGGATGGGGAGGCGTTAGGCGTTGGGCGTGGGGCGTTAGGGCTGTAAAAAAGAAGTCGCGCCGATTCAAAAAACCCGAACGCCAAACGCCCAACGCCTAACGCCTCCCCTGGGTATACTTCCGCTCCGAACAAGCACCCGCTCGCGGTGATGTCTCCTGGAGGAAACCTAAAACAAACATGCCTGGAACTGGCAAAGTCATCCAAGTGTTGGGCCCGGTCGTCGACTGTCGTTTTCCGACCGACGCGCTGCCTCAGATCTATAGCGCGGTCGTCATCAACGACGCCGCCCGTGGAATCGACCTCACCTGCGAAGTAGCGCAACACCTTGGTGACGACATTGTTCGCACCATCGCGCTCGCTTCCACCGACGGTCTCGTCCGCGGAATGGACGTCATCGACACCGGCGGACCCATCACGGTCCCCGTCGGCGAAGAGA
Organism: Fimbriimonas sp.; assembly: GCA_041288075.1. GTDB lineage: Bacteria > Armatimonadota > Fimbriimonadia > Fimbriimonadales > Fimbriimonadaceae > Fimbriimonas. Next base: position 520 of record JBGGMI010000019.1, on the reverse strand, counting down.
CCTTGGGACGCGTGTTCAACGTGCTCGGCAAACCGATCGACAATCTGCCCGAGCCAACGCAGAACATCCGCCTCCCGATCCACCGCGTCCCACCTGGGTTCGACGAGCAGTCCACGAAAGTCGAGTTGCTTCAAACCGGTATCAAGGTTATCGACCTTCTCATCCCGTTCAACAAGGGTGGAAAGATCGGCCTCTTCGGCGGTGCAGGTCTGGGCAAGACGGTTCTTATCCAGGAGCTCATCCGAAACATCGCGGTCGAAGCCTCCGGCGTCTCAATGTTCGCCGGCGTGGGCGAGCGCACCAGAGAAGGCAACGACCTCTGGCTCGAAATGCAGCACACGACCTTCACCGACGTCGACGGCTCCACCAAGCGCGTTATCGACAAGATGGCCATGGTCTTCGGCCAGATGAACGAGCCGCCCGGAGCACGCCTCCGAGTCGCCCTCGCCGCTCTCACGATGGCGGAATACTTCCGCGACGAAGTCGGCAGCGACGTTCTCATCTTCATCGACAACATCTT
>JBGGMI010000018.1:0-4075 GCA_041288075.1 Fimbriimonas sp. | reverse complement strand
TGGGGCTGGGGGCTTTGGAACTTCGAGGGGCCCTTCGGCATCGTGGAGCATGGGCGACCGGGAGCGCGCTACGAGCAGATCGACGGCTACAACGTCGACCGCGATCTGCTGGAAATCTTAAAGCCCTGAATAGCAATGCGCTCGCGAGCCCCAGGGGCGCGACCTGGTGATCTCTTTTGGTCTTCGAATTTGAGCTGGGAACCCTTGAAAGTCAACCAGCCTACGGGTGATCGAGTTCGTTCCGCCCAGGTGCGAGTCTCACGCTTGCGATGCTCTGTAGTTCAACCCCTTCAGGGTTGCGGTCCACGCCGTGCCAACCCAGGGTCGCTCGTGCCTCGCACCCTGGGCTATCGAGTTCAATCCCTTCGGGATTAGGGACGAAACTTCTGGATCGATCTGGCTTAAACCTTGGTCTTAGCCTTCCTAACCTTCTTGGCCACCTGAACCGCCACCGAGGAACCAAACACCGGCGAAGGTCCGCGCGGCTGACGCCGCACAGCTGGAGTCTCGATCTCCTTTCGGCCGGTCAAGTAGAGCGCTGTCTCGCAGCCGCTGGCTAAGAAGTCGCGGACGTTCCCCTGCGCAACGACCTTTCCGCCATGCTCCCCGGCTCCGGGGCCGAGTTCCAAGAGCCAGTCGGCTGCGAGCATTGTTTCCTCGTCGTGCTCCACCACCAGCACCGTATTGCCCAAGTCGCGCAAGCGGATCAGGGTCTCGATTAGCTTGCGGTTGTCCCTCTGATGCAGCCCGATGGACGGTTCGTCGAGGATGTAGAGGCAGCCCATTAGCCCCGAGCCGATCTGCGTCGCGAGGCGAATCCGTTGCGCCTCTCCGCCGGCTAGCGTCCGCGCGTTCCGATCCAAAGTGAGGTAGCTCAACCCGACGTCCATCAAGAACCTCAGCCGCTCTAGAACCTCTTTCACGGCACGGTCGCCGATTGCGAGCTGGCGCTTGGTCAGCTTGAAGGCCAAGGTTTCAAAAAACGCCAGCGACTCTTCGATCGACATCTTGGTCACGTCCGACATGTCACGCTCGCCAACCTTTACGCTGAGCGCCTCTGGCTTTAGCCGTTTTCCGTGGCACACGGGGCAGGGCTTTGTTGCCATGTACTGCTGCAAATCCCCTTTCACCCACTCGCTCTCCGTCTGATCGAAACGTTTCCGAAGCGACGCAAGGACTCCGTCCCACTTCGATTGAAAGGTTCGCTGTCCACGGCTGTACTTCATCACCACCGTGATTGGGTTCGGGAGACCGAACCAGACCGCCTCCATCTTCTCGGTGGGAATGTCCTTCACCGGCAGCGAAGCATCGAATCCCTGAGCCCTTCCGACGGCGTCGAGCATCTCCGGCCACCACTCCTTCACCTCGCCCGACTTGTACATGAAGGGCAAGATCGCTCCGTTTCGCAAGGGTTTGGAAGGGTCGGGGCAGACTAGGTCGGGGTCGAATTCTGTTTTGGTGCCGAGGCCGGCGCATTCCGGGCATGCTCCGTAAGGGGAGTTGAAGGAGAAGAGGCGCGGCTCGAGCTCGGGAAGGGTATAGCCGCAGACGGCGCAGGCATAGGCTTCCGAGAAGAGCAGGTCGTGGGTCATGCCGTCGCCCCGATCTTCGCCAGGTCCCTGTTGCTCGATCATGCTCATGACCATCTCGGGGAGCTCGCTACCTTTAGGGGCTTGGATGGAGAGGGTGACGAGGCCGGTGCCCATCTTGAGGGCGGCTTCAATCGAGTCGGCTAGACGTCGCTCGATCCCTTCTTTCACCACGATTCGGTCGACGACGACTTCGATGGTGTGCTGCTTGTAGCGGTCCATCGGAATCTCGTCCGTAACCTCGTACATCTCCCCATCGACCCGCACGCGCACATAACCGGCCTTGTTGATATCCTGCAGCACCGACTTGTATTCGCCCTTGCGCCCACGAATCACGGGAGCCAGGATCTGCAGTCTCGTGCCTTCGGGCAGGGCTTTTGCCACGTCCACGATCTGGTCGGTCGACTGGCGCTCGATGCGGCCGTGGCCATTGATGCAATAGGGCACGCCGACTCGCGCGAAAAGGATGCGGAGGTAGTCGTAAATCTCGGTGACCGTGCCGACGGTGGATCTGGGATTCTTGGAGCTACTCTTTTGGTCGATCGACACTGCAGGGGAGAGGCCGTCGATGTGGTCGACATCGGGCTTGTCCATTTGGCCGAGGAATTGCCGGGCGTAGGCGCTGAGGCTTTCGACGTAACGTCGCTGGCCCTCGGCGTAGATGGTGTCGAAGGCCAGCGAGGATTTTCCTGAGCCGGAAAGCCCCGTAATCACCACCAATTTGTCCCGCGGAATCTCCACGGTGATGTTCTTCAGGTTGTTTTCGCGAGCGCCAACGACGACGATCTTGTCCTGCGGCATGGGGCTGATTTTACCAGGATATGTAGACGGAAGACTACGTAGGGGAGGAACGGAGGATGGGAGGATGGGAGGATGGGAGGGGTGAGCGATCACTCACTCTGCGGAATGTCCACGAATCGACGGTCACTTGTTCTTGTGACACAACCCACATGAACGCACCTTGTAAGCGAGGCTAAACCGCGTTACTCTAACTTGCGCTTCGGGGGAAACGCCTTCATTTGAAAGACACCTATGCGAGAGATATGGCGACCGCCATCTTGGCAGACTACGGAAAGCCCGACCCCTTTCCCGTAGAGTTCTCGACGCAAGAAGAGGCCAGGCAAATCTCGCACGCATTGCAGGACTTGGGCTGCAAGGTCAAAACTCTGCCTCAAAAGCCGCTTCGAATCATGGTGACGCCTCCGCAAAGGGACGGCTAGTAATTTTAATCACACAAATTCGTTACCTCTCAGGAGTGATGTGTGTTATACTATCCAAGCAGGTTCTTTCTCCTGCGGTTTCATAATAGCTCCGGTTTAGCAAGGGCCGGGGCTCTCCTCCCATCTTTCCTTCAGGAGCAGAAACCATTTCCTTTTCGATCCGAATTGCTCAGCCTGTTCAGGCTCCCTCATGTTCGATCTAGCGGAGAGAGGGTGCTTTCTCCCGAGATCGTGCGTCAACTGTTACAATGAGCGGCGCGTATGACACCTGAGGAGCCGATCGAGCCTGTGGAACAGCAGTTTCGCGTGCGGCGCCGGAGTCTGGTGATTGGGGACAAGGTTTACAACCGGGGCGACATTCTGCTTGCGAGCCAGCTTGGGAAGCTGATTCCGATGCTTATCAGCAATCAACTCATCAGCCGCGTCTTGCAGGAGGGGACTCTGGAAGTTCCGGCAAAGGTAGGGTTGTGGGCTCGGATTCGGGGCTTGTTTGGCGGTAAGCCTACGTAGAAAACCCCGGACATTGCGGGCCGGGGCGTGTTACTGGAGACCTGCAGGGGATTAGACCTGCCGCATCAGCATATCCGGCGCGATGCCGGTAATTATAGCGGGGTCGAGAGAATCACTCTTTGGGATGAGGTGGTGGATTAAGCTTCTTCTCGCTTGACTTCCACGACTTCCTCTTTCGTGGCGGAGAGCGCTCGGGACTCGGTGTACATGGCTACTCCTTTGCTTCCGATCAGCGAGCCGGTTAGGGCCATTACGATTAGGAGTAGGATTTGTTTTACGAGGCCCGTCAGGGTGCTACCGACCGTGCCCATTTCGAGGGTGTTTGCGTCCTTGAGCTTGAGGGCGTCCTTAGGGTCGACGGAGAAGAGGTCGAACGCCAGTTTGAACGTGAAGAGGAGCAGTCCGACGCCCAGGAAGAACACGGCCAGGCCGAGGATCGATCCCAATGCGTCTCTTCTTGCGGGCACGGTTGTTGATACCCGGAAAGGGGGGCGTTAGGCGTTGGGCGTTTGGTGTTGGGGGGAAGCCGGAGGAGATGCCTTCACGGATGAAGGCACTACGCCTTACTCCCAGGTCACTAGGGCGAGTTCGCTTGGGACGGCTATGTCTTCGTGTTTCGGGATGACTCTTATGGTGTAGCCCTGGTATCCGGGTATGTCGGCCAGGATGCTGCCTTCGTAGTTGTGAAGGGCGTCTACGGATGACTCCAGGGTGAGATCTTGGGGGGTGGTTTGGGTTAGCTCTCGATTGGGGCCG
>JBGGMI010000017.1:0-6234 GCA_041288075.1 Fimbriimonas sp. | reverse complement strand
GCCAGGGGCCTAAACGGCCGCTTCAAACTCTCTAACATCCTAGGATGGGCCGTCGCTGAGGTCAAATTCACTAGACAGACCGGGGAGTAAACAAAGCCTTGTGCCAGCTACTCCGACTCGTGCCCAAAACCGTCCCCTTTGCTCTCTTAGCGTTCATTGCGAGAGTTCCAGACTCCTAGAACCTCTGAATCTTTTGTGAATCGCCAAAGGGCGGCCCGCTGTCTTAGCCGGAAAGCTATTGCTCTTTGAGTCTAACCTAGCCGCTAACCTATCCAAATACCCATAGTTCCCGAGGGTGGCCAACCTTTCGCTCAGGCAGCATTTAGGGCAGACTTAGGTTCCTTTTTCACCTGTGCGAGTGTCTCGCAAGGTTCCTGAGCGGAGGGTTGGGATCGCTCTTCGCTCAGGGAGAGCTGCGTTTTTTCCCTAACTTATAAGGTTTCAAAACGGGCTCTTGTCAACCACGTTCAGGAAAGATTCGCAAAAAACCTACCAACGGGCCCTAATCAACGATTGGGAGAAGCCACGCTGGCTTTACAGTCGGCGGTAACGGGAATGCATCGCGAAGCAACGATCTCCGTTACGTCCTTCAAACTGTCCATGCGCCCATACAATGCGGAGCCGGTAGGAACCAAGTGTGTTTTGCCATCGACGGCCTTGAAGAGTAGGGCTTCGTAAAAATAGCTGTAGGGCACCGTGTATCTTCGAACGCAAACCGACTCCAGAGACAGCCAGCTCATGTGCCATTTCACCTTCCCGCGCTGTGTGAGAGCTATCCCAGAGTCGCTAAGCTCCAGGCGTGTAGACCTCATTTTGCGCCGGTGAAAAAGCAAGCCCGCGCCAAAACTCACTCCAATGAGGAGAATGCATGCAGCAACAACAAACGGCTGAACCTCTGGCCTACCCAACACGGGCTGACGATTGATGGCCAAGAAGCCAAGTGCGCTCGACGCAACAACCACAGTGGCAGCCACCAGTAGGCTGGAGTCACCACTGCGGTTGACCACCTCAAATGAGTGCTGATCGCCCACTAGCAAATTCTACCGAGCTAACGAATTGGGAGTGCCGTAGCTCGCTCAGCACGACTTCGTTGGCGGCCTCACTCTCGTAAACCGCGTCACCAACCCATTGGGAACCGCTCGCCGAACCACCGCTTCCACTCCGGCTCCACGCTCGCCACGGCATCAGCCGCACCATCTCCAAAGAGAAAGAAGCGGATCGAGACGTACACCTGTTCACCCATCGGCATTGCGAAGAAGTGGCAAACCCCGGCTCCGGGCTCACTGGCCAAAAGCATCAAATGCCTCTCCCCATCCTTCGCAGATGCAGGAACAGCAACCTTCCCTAAAAGCGTCGGTGTCTCACCGCTCGAGCGAGCCTCTTGGCCCTCTGCCGCATCCGTCAGCTCAAACGGACCTGTGAGCGCTGCCCAGGCATCCGATTCGCTGCCACTGCTCATTCCGACCACGTCGAAAGCGGCGCCCCTCTGCCCGCGGAAGTGCTGCAGCTTTAGCCGTAGGATCTTGAAGAAGGCATTCCAGCCATGCTCCACGGCCTCGAATTGGCCATCCCACTCGTCGGTGCTCGCAAACCAACTGTGAACGACGCGCACCACACATGTGTCGCCCGACTTAGCCTCCACAAACCATTGCGTCGCCATGGGTGGAGACTCCGGGCTCATCCCCGGTCCCTCGGCCTTGAAGGTTCGCGGCGGAGCCCACTCCGTAATCTTCGACTCAGACTCCATGCCTGGCCCGAAGTTAGCCTTGACTGAGCCTCCGACACGCTCCTCGACCTCTGTGGGGACGAACCAGGACGAGATGCCGGGACCGCTGGCGATGGCCTGCCAAACCTCTCCCGGCGAACCGGGAACCTCTGCTTCTACTTGAACGGATCGCTGTCCGTTTGCTCCTTCATTGACGCTCATGACTGCTCCTTAACCTTGCTTTCCGATGGGGTGGGGTGGGCGGCGATGATCAACCGATGCGATCGCCCGCCCTGGGACGATGCATCGTGGTAGCGGGCGGCCAGGTCGGTAACCGCATGCGTAAGCTCGGCACTGAAAGCAGCCCGCTCGGCGGCGGACCGAAACCTGATCTCTGTGTCGATCGAGAGGGTAGGCAAGTGCTTGTCCGCCTCTCGCGCCCGCCGCACGAGATCGCTGACTTCCTGCACGACTCGCGCGGCCAGGGCGATCAGGTAGCTGGCCGACAGCCGGTCTGCAGTGCGAGCAGGGTCCGCAGAAGCCAACCCCATCGCTCCCGGCGCGACCACATAAGATGCCGCGCTCGCGACGAAGAGCCGCTCCGTCAGTCCTCCCCATTTCCGTTGACCCGCCTCCTGCACCAGACGGTGAGATTGCAAGGCATTCAGGTGATAGTTCGCCTTCTGCCGCGTAAGCCCGACCTTTGCCGCCACCGACGCCGCCGAAGCAGGTTGGCTCAGTTCCGCAAGCAATCTGCTCCGTATAGGCTCCAGCGCTACCGTGGCGGCGGCCGGGTCTTGAATGACTTCCAGATCGAGCACGAACCGATTCTAGCCATTGACAACTATTCTTGTCAAGAAGCAGGATGGAAGGTTCTTGAAAGAGACATCAGCCCCTCCCTCGCACCATAATCCCACCGTGCATCTCGAGCCGTGGCAGTTCGCATTGGGAATCGTTGCGGCCATTCTGATCGGCCTTGCCAAAACCGGGATCCCTGGAACAGGCATCCTGATGGTCCCGATCATGGCGCAGGTCTTCGGAGGTCGCCTGTCCGTAGGGGCCACCCTGCCGCTCCTGATCTTTGCGGACATCTTTGCGGTCGCCTACTATCACCAACACGCAAAGCTGGACAAGCTGAGGCAACTCGGCCCCTGGGTTCTTCTCGGCATCGTGCTCGGCACTGTTTTCCTCAAAGTCCTTGGGGATTCCCACACGAGCAAGGATCTGCTGAACCCCGTCATCGGAATCATCGTGCTGGTCATGCTTGGAGTAAGCCTCGCGCGAACCAGAATGGGCGACAAACTGGCTCCTCATTCGAGGGTCGGAACCTGGGGAACGGGAGCGATCGCCGGCTTCACGACGATGGTGTCAAACGCGGCCGGCCCCGTGATGGCGATCTACTTCACCTCGATGGGGCTCACAAAATACCAATTCATGGGCATGAGCGCCTGGTATTTCTTCATCTTCAACCTCACGAAGGTGCCTTTCCTCGTGTGGCTGACCCTCGACAATCCCGCCGAGCCGCTCATTACGGTGGAGACCCTCAAGTTCGATCTCCTGATGGCTCCCGTCGTCGTCATCGGTGCCCTCCTCGGCCGCTATCTTCTGCCACGCTTCTCGCAGAAGGCGTTCGATCTGACCGTGCTCGTTTTAGCCGCAGCCGCCGCGATCAGGCTCATTTTTAGCTGACCTGTGTTACGATCAATAGATTTGAAGCCGAAGATCAGCAAAGTCGTGACCCTCGCCGCCGCCGTCGGCCTCGTGTGCTTCAGCCTTTCGACCGATGTCGGAACGGTGCAGGAGCCCACCGCGGACCAACTCGCCTTTTTCGAAGCAAAGGTCCGGCCCGTGCTGTCTGACAATTGCTTCAAGTGCCACGGCAAGGACACCCAAATGGCAGGTCTCCGCCTCGACTCCTTCGAGGCAATCCAGCAAGCCAAAGTCATTATTCCGGGCGATCCGGATAAGAGCCTCCTCGTCCAAGCGGTCCGGTACACGGGCCCGACCAAGATGCCCAAAGGCGGCCCGCTTAAACCCGAACAAGTGAACGATATTGAGGCTTGGGTAAAGATGGGCGCACCGTGGCCCAAGGCACCCGAGAAGCCTAAGGAGAAGCCTCTCTGGTCTCTCCAGCCAGTAAGGAATCCAATCCGGCCGAGGGTAAGGCTCGCATCTTGGCCCAAGAACGCGATCGACTTCTTCGTTCTTGCCAAACTCGAAGCCAACAATCTCAAACCCGCTCCCCCCGCCGACAAGCGGACCCTGCTGCGCCGCCTGTCATACGATTTAACCGGGCTCCCACCGACCGCTGCGGAAGTTGACGCTTTCCTCGCCGATAAGAGCCCTGGCGCATATACCAAGCAGATTGACCGCCTGCTAGCATCGCCAAGCTACGGCGAACGATGGGCGAGACTGTGGCTGGACGTCGCCCGCTACGCTGACACGAAGGGATACGTCTTCGAAGAAGATCGCACCTATCCGAATGCCTACACCTATCGCGAGTGGGTTATCAACGCCTTCAACCGTGACCTACCATACACCGAGTTCATCGCCCAACAGCTCGCCGCCGATCGGTTGCCGGAGGTACAGAACGGCGACGATAAGACACCCTTGGCAGCACTCGGCTTTCTTACCGTCGGCAGGCGGTTCCTTAACAACCCACCCGACATTATCGACGACCGCATAGATGTCACCATGCGTGGCTTTCAGGGTTTTACGGTCGCTTGCGCGCGGTGCCATGACCACAAATTCGATCCTATCCCGACGCAGGACTACTACTCCCTGTTCGCCATTTTCGCCGCATCTGAAGAGACGATGGCACCGATCTCCGAGAAGCCGATCCGCGATCCCTGGATCGCACATAACCAGCAAGCCACCGCACGGGAAACGGCCATCCGTGACCTCACTTTGGCCCAGATCAAGCGCTTGCGCACAACCGAGCAGAGCGGCGAGATCAAGAGTGTTCTCCAAGCCCTCCGGGAAGATCAGATCCCTGATGCTTCCAAATTGGCCCTGCTGAGTGTCGCCTTCGAGCCAAACGAGAACACGCATCTAAAGCAGCTGCAAACGGAGCTGGCTGACCTCCGAAAGAACGCCCCTAAAACCCCAGAGTTCGCAATGGCAATGGTCGACCGGCCGAATCCAACCGACGGGGTTGTTTATAGGAGGGGGAATCCAGGCATGTCTGGCGAGCCCGCTCCGCGGCGCTTCTTAAAGGCGCTTTCCTCCGGTGAGAGGGAGCACTGGAACAAGAGCAGCGGGCGTCTGGAGCTGGCAAAGGCCATCGCGTCTAAAGACAATCCGCTAACGGCGCGCGTATTCGTTAATCGTGTCTGGCAGAACCACTTCGGAGCCGGCATCGTACGCACCCCGTCCGATTTTGGCCATCAGGGCGAACCTCCAACGCACCCGGAGCTGCTCGATTTCCTCGCCATCACTTTCATGGAGAACGGCTGGTCGATCAAGAAGCTTCATCGGCTGATCCTCACGTCTGCGACCTACCAGCAATCCTCAAGCGTGGACGCGAAGACCTATAACAAAGACCCGGAAAACCGCACTTGGAGCCGGATGAATCGTCGCCGTCTCGATTTGGAGCAAATGAGAGATTCGCTTCTCTATGCATCGGGAAAGCTCGACACGAAACAGATCGGCGGAAAGTCGGTGAACCTCTGGTCGCAGCCCTTTGTCGCGCGTAGGGCAATTTACGGTTTCGTTGAGCGGCAAAACCTGCCGGGCATCTTCCGAACGTTCGATTTTGCCTCCCCCGACAGCACGAGCCCGCGTCGCTTTATGACTACCGTGCCGCAGCAGGCCCTTTTCTTCATGAATTCGCCCCTCTCTGTCGAGCAGGCTCAAGCGCTCGCGGAGAGCAAGGAAATGAAGTCGGCTCAAGACGACTCAAAGCGAGTTCGCCTGCTGTACCGAAGGTTGTTCACCCGCCAACCTGACCCGGACGAGCTCGCGAGTGGCGTCGCCTATCTGGGCAAGGGAAGTGTCCAGGCTCCCGTGTCCGCGTGGAGGTACGGCTATGGTGCCAGTCCCAAGTTCACCCCGCTCACCTACTTCGCCGAAAACGGCTACCGGGTCGGCCCGGCGTTCCCCGATCCCGCACTTGGGTGGCTGCTGTTGAACGCGCAAGGCGGCCATCCGGGACATGACGCGAATCACAGCATCATCCGGCGGTGGACGGCGCCCGTCGCGATGACGGTAAACGTGCGAGGCATTCTAACCCACCCGACTAGCCAAGGGGATGGCATTCGGGGCCGCGTAATTACCAATCGTGGCAACGTGCTCGGTGATTGGAAGGTTCTGAACGGCAAGGCTCAGACAGAGATGCTCAATGTCAGTGTTTTGAAGGGAGACACATTGGATTTCGCAGTAGATCCTATCGGCACCGAGTTCCACGATGCCTTCGGCTGGGCTCCGGTGATCGAAACCATCGACGGAAAGCAAAAGTGGGATGCTGCCAAATCCTTTGCTCCGGCCCGGCCCAGCGTGTCGAGACTGGCGCTGTACATTCAGGCACTCAT
>JBGGMI010000016.1:0-14215 GCA_041288075.1 Fimbriimonas sp. | reverse complement strand
ACCGTGAGCTTTTGGCCGACGGTGTAGTTCTGCTTGATCAGGTTCCAAGGGTCTGGAAGGACCTGTCGGTGGCCGAGCGAGATCTTGCCGGTGGTGCCGTCGAGACGGAGCACCATGACTTTGATCTTCTGGCCCTCTTTGAACATCTCCTTCGGATGGTTGATGCGTGCCCAGCTCATTTCTGAGATGTGCAGCAGACCATCGACTCCACCGAGGTCGACGAATGCGCCGTAGTCGGTGAGTCTTCGGGCCGATCCGTCGAGGATATCGCCGGGCTTCACGTCGCGGAAGATGGCTTCCTTGGCGGCAACCTTGCGCTCCTCTTCAGCCTGTCGGTTGGAGAGCACGACCTTCTTTCGGTCGCGGTCGATCTCGATAACCTTGAGGCCGAGCGATTGGCCGACGTACTTCTCGATGTTGCGAAGCTTGCCGGAGCCGACGTGCGTTGCGGGGACGAATCCGCGCACGCCGATGTCGACCACGAGGCCGCCCTTGACGCGATCTAGAACGAGCGCCATCATGGTCTCGCCGGTTCGGTGAGCTTCCTCGATGCGGTCCCAGACCTCTTCGAAATCGGCTCGCTTTTTAGAAACGATCGGGTTGCCCTCTGCGCTTTCGGGGCGCAGGACGATGACGCTGATCTTGTCGCCGACATTGAAGTGGCCCTTGGCGGTCTCGAGGTTCTCCTCGCTAAGCTCGCTAAGGGGCACGACGCCTTCCGACTTCGTTCCGAGATCGACGAAGACTTTGTCTTTGTCTACATGGACGATGGTGGCCTCGATCCGCTCACCCTTCGAGAGGCGCTTGTAGCCTCCTTCTGGACTGGTGAACTCCTCTCCAAGCTCGCCACGCATGGCAGCTTCGAAAAGATCGGCGTCCGCCTGAACATCGCGTTCCGCGGGAGCAGCTTCCGGCGCGGCTTCTGCGCGTGGTACGGCAGGAGGCGACGGCGGCTGAGCCGGGTCGGCAGGAGTCGCCGGCGGCTCGGGCTGTGCGGGAGCGGGGACAGGATCGGCGGGTTCAGCGGGCTGAACGGGCTCCTCCGGCGTGCTTCCTGGCAGCTCGGGTGCGGGCGGTTCCTCGGCGGGTAGCTCGGGGGGCGTCTCTGCTTCGGCGGGAGCTGCAGCAGCTTCCGGTTCGGCAGGGGTCGAGGGCATGGTCGTTTCGGCAGCGGTGTCTACCGTTGCTTCGGGCGTGTCGGACGCCTGCTCTGGCTGAGCATGCTCGGCCAAGTGGGCTTCTTCTTCACCCACAGGCGTCTGGTTTTGGTCGATCGTCATAGGGGGTTTTTAGGAAATGGTCTCCAAATAAAGTGCGCTCTAATTTACCTGAAGTCAGGCACTCTGCTTCCCTGAATGGGGCTGTGAGTATGACTGCGGAAGTGAGCGTCGCGGTTGCGCTTTTTTATTGCGTTGCGCGATTAGCCTGGATTATGGCCCACCGCTGCTAAAAGCATGTTAGGTGCCGCAACCCTCGATCACGACGATCCCACTGCCGTCGCCTAACTCCTCTATTTCCATGGCCGCGGGGACGAAGAGGCCGACTAGCCAGAGGACGGTTCGGAGGTGCTCGGTCACTTCGATAGTGCGCCAGCGGGAGCGGCCTTTGGCGAGCGCCATTGGGAGCACGAGCTGGTCGGCGAGGTGCTCGTCGACGGCGGCATCGGCTTGCATCCACTTTTCGAAGGCGGAGCCGCATTCTTCCGCGACTTTCTCCATGGGTTTGCCCTTTTCGCCCAAGCTGATGAAGCCGCCGAAGCCGCCTTCGAACTCGGTGTGGGCGAACGCGGCCGCGCCCACGCCGGGCGATGGTTTCAGTCGGCGTTCAACGGGAACGCTCTCTGGCAGAAACTCTCTCAAGGTCGCTTCGCCTCGCTCCAATACCGTTTCGGGCAGGTTGGAGGCAAGTACGATGCCGGAAGCTCTGAGCAGGTCGCCGCGTAAGGTGAAGTCCACGGGCATGAAGCCACTTTCGAGGGAGAGCGAGAGGCGAATTTGGCCGCCGCCCTTGGGATAAAAGCCGTTGCGAGGGGAGTCCATGATTGACTTCAGGCCCGCCCTTGCGAGGGCGGGAAGGTACACGAACTCGAGGTACTCGGCGGGCGGGGCCATGGGGTTGTGTGTGCCGCCGGTGACGGTCACGTGAGACGCGCCTCCCGCTAATGCTAGAGGCGTCAACACCGTTTGCAGCACGAGAGTCGATGCGCCGGCCGTGGTGATGTCAAACCGGTAGTGCGCGGCTTCCACCTTCTTCGTGGGTCGGAAGAACAGTTCGGTCGAGCCGACGGCGTCTCCACGCATCTCGGCTGCGCAGATTTCTGCGCCTGCGCGAACGGCGGTTAGATGTTGGTTTTGCAGGCCCGGCTTGGCACGCTTGGCACGGATGTTCTGGATGTGAACGGCTTTGCCTGTGATCGCGGCGAGCGATACCGAGCTGCGAATGATCTGTCCGCCGCCTTCACCGTAGGAACCATCGACTTCGAGCCAGTCTCCCATTGCTGGAGATTACTGTGCGGCGCGGATGATTTCGCTGAATTCGTGCGCGTCTAGACTTGCTCCGCCGACGAGGCCGCCGTCGATGTTGGGTTGGCGGAAGAGGTCTTTGGCGTTGTTGGCTTTGACGCTGCCGCCATAGAGGACGCGAACGGCTTCGCTCGTTTCGTAATCGAAGATGTCCTTGAGCGTCGAGCGGATCATGCCGCACACTCGCTCGGCTTCGGCGGTATCGCAAACCTGGCCGGTCCCGATGGCCCACACGGGCTCGTAGGCGATGGTGCCCTCGTAGTATTCGGAGCCGTCGATTCCTTCCAGTGCGCCGCGAAGTTGAGTCGCAATTACCGAATCGGTTTGGCCGGCTTCGCGCTCGGCGAGGGTTTCGCCGACGCAGATGATGGGCTTGATGTTGCGATAGAGAAGAGCCTTGGTCTTCAGGTTTACCGTTTCGTCGGTTTCGCCAAAGTAGGGGAGGGTGGACTCGGGGACCTCGAGCTTTCCGAAGCGGCCGCGGGTTTCGGAGTGGCCGACGATACAGTAGGCGCAATTCATGTCCGCAAGCATGGAGGCGCTTATCGAGCCGGTGAAGGCGCCACTATCCTCCCAGAAGACGTCCTGAGCACCGAGCTTGATCGTCGAGCGCTTGAGCAGGTCGCGAATGCAGTCGAGGCTGGTGAACGGGGGGCAGATGGCGATATCGACGTCGCCCGTGTACTCGACCACGAGTGCAAGAGCCTCGACGGTGGCGCCAGCTTCCGCCAGGGTTTTGTTCATCTTCCAGTTACCGACAACGAGCTTCTTGCGCATTGCCAATAGGATAACAGGCGCTAGGCACTTGAAGTTAGCCGTTTGCCTTTCTTGCTGGAAATCTCTGGTTCGGGAGCTTCGGGCATGGGTTCAAGCGCTCGATTCATCAAGTTGCGCCACACGCCGGGTATCCAGCCGAAGAGCCATCCGCCGAGGCTATGGGTCCATGAGCTCCCTATTTCTTTCGGTGCCAATTCTTCACGATCACCAGGGACGTACGTGACGACTTTGAGCGGATCAACTGAATCGAAGAACGCGGCTCCGCGTGGATCGAAGCGCCTGCCTTTTGGAAGGTGGACGGTGGCTCGGAAGAAGCCGATCTTTTGACCAAGCCTTTGGAACCAGGCCGAAACTTCCTCGCCATCGTAGAAGGTGATGTACATGCTGACCATGAGGAAGCTGAATAGCGGGATGTTCATCGTGTAATCGATGAAGCCGTGAAGGCCAAGGCCGGCGAGGAGCACCCACTTCCGGAAGGGGCGATAGAAGACCAGGGTGGCTAGGGAGAACTCGATGACGAGCGTTGCCGCAGTGGTGATGTAAACCATCGGCGTGTCGCGCAGGAACTCGGGATAGGGGAAGCGGTAGAACTCGGCGAGCCTGGCGGGGAACCAGTTGGCGGTCATTTCACCGCCGAAGATGGGAGGCTTCCAGAGATTGCCGAACCACTTGAGCCACGTGGTGGTGAAGTAGATGAGCGCCATGTTGTACATGATCAGGCGCTGCGGCCAGAGGGAAACTGTGATAGGTACGCCCGTGTCTTTGCCCTTCCACAGGCGGATGAGCCGATCGAGAGAGCAGGCTTTGCCGCAGGGGGCGAGGGCAAGGTAGAGCACCATAACGCGCATCACCGTGTCTCCGCCGTGGAGGATGATAGCGTTGCGGTGGTGCATCGAGACGAGACCGACGGCTAGCAGGATGGTGCTCGCGCGGGTCCAGAGGCCCAGCATTGTCGTGAATGCGAAGAAGATGGTGGCGAGGTAGATAGTGACGGCAATGTGGCCATTTGTGATGCCATTCAGGATGCCTATGCGCGGGATGGAGAAGTCGACGCCAGGCCAGAGCGGCACGTCGGGATTGAGCCAGAGTCGGCCGAGCCAGGCGGGTACGTAGCCACGTTCGCTGAACCAGGCATCCCAATCGACGAACACCATGATCAGGCTTATGAAGACGAGCGAGCCGAAGATCATGCGGAAGACGCCAAGCGAGGTTGGCGAGCCGTGGCCGAACCACCAATCGTCCAGCGTCTGCAGGGTTCCCTTCTCGGGCGCTGCGTCGGTCTTCTTCACAGAGGATCCTTCCGGTCTTGTTCGAGTTTCTTCGGATCGACTGCGTGGATGTAGTAGATGTATTCGTTATAGGTGGTCGGTTGCACCTTGCCGGGGGGGAGGATTTGCTGCCAGTGTCTTCGCAGCTTCACCGTCACGGGCGGGTTACTGGGCTTGTCGTTCAGGTGCGCGATTCTCTGAGCAAATACGGGGCGGAGGAAGCTGTGCTCGTCGCTATTCACGCGCTCGTAGAACTTGCGGTAGCGCTCCTGGACGAATTTCTGCGGGATGGAAAGCAGGAACATCCGGGGGTATTGGTAGACCTTCTCGGTGCCGTCTTTGTAGACCACGATCGCGTCGACCCAGATGTCGGTTTGCGAAGGGTTCGGAGAGAACATGTCCCAGTACTGCCAAAAGCCGGTGATGCCCACGTAAGCGCGGATGGGCTGAAACTGCTTCAGATGCTGGTTGTTCCAGAAGAGGAGCCACTCGGTGCCGATCGGGTTGCGCTTTTTGGAGAGTGCGTCGGGAGTGGGGTCGGGGAGCGCCCAAACGGTGATGGCGAGGACGTGCAAGAACACGAGCACCTTCAGCCATTTCGGCGCGTTCGGCTTCAGCTCGCCACTCATTGTGTTCGTTGTGCCGGTTTTGGGCATCCGGCACAACGGATGATACCGGGCGTCCTTAGTGAACGCGCCAGATCAGGCTTTCGACGTAGGTGGAGTTATCCCGCTGGCCAACGACGATGGCTCGGTTGGAGGAGTCGATAGCGACGTCGAAGGCAAAGTCCGAGTTGTATGGGCCGGGTTCGATGAGGGTCCACTGCTTGGAAAGGGAGTGGAACTTCAGAACGACCGAAGTGGTCGTGTTTGCGTCGCTTGTCGAGCCGCCGGCGATGTAGATCGTTCCGTCTGCGGGGTTGATCGCGAGGCCCATCGGCTCGTCGGAGTCGCCGACGCCGTTCGCGAATCGCCTGGATTCCTTATCCCCAGTTGGTGAATAGCGGACGAGCATCATGTCGTCTCGGGAGGTAAGGGAGTGGGATGCGGAGAGGAGCCACGCGTTGCCGGCGTTGTCGATCTTCAGGGCTTTTGCCCTGTCGACAAGATGGTCGGGGCCGTCGAAGATGCGTCTCCAGAGTAGATTGCCGTCGGCGTCGTATCGCGAGACGGGGATATCGAAAGTGTCGACGTTGCCTTGCTCGTGCTGCTCTCCTGCCACGACGCAGCCGCCGCTTGCGTGAATGGCGATTTTCCGGCCCAAAGAGTCCGAGGTAGGTCCGGCGGTGTAGGGGCGAATCCACATCTGATTTCCGTTTGGATTGAGCTTCACCACTCGGGTGTCCCTTCGGTTTGCGTTCTTCTGAACGGAAGCGGCGAGATAGATGTTGCCGGTGGCATCGACGGCGAGATCGTGCACGTAGTCATCGCCGTTGAAAGGGCCGTTGAGGCGGCTCGTCCAGACACGCGAGCCGTCAGCCGCGTACTTGATCGTGCACATGTCGAAAGCCTTTGCAGGCGAGCTCGTGTAGCCGGTTACGATGCTGGTGCCATCGGGGTTCACGTGGACCGCCCCCGGAACGCCCACGCCGGCGCTATTTGCCCAAGCGACACTTCCTTCGGACGTGACTTTGAGGACCAGCCAGCGCTCAAACCCAACTCCCGACCAAGAGTAGGCGGTGACGACGACGTTGCCATCGGCGTCGACGCCCATCGCGGTCGGGTTTTCCTGGCGATCGGAGTTGTCGTAGGTCGTTGTCCAGAGCAGCCCGCCTTCGGACGTTCTCTTTTGAATCAGCAGATCAGGGTCGCCTGCGGCTCCGTTGATGTGGCCGACGGTGAGAATGTTGCCGTCGCCGTCTAGCTTCACGAAGATGGGACGGGCGAATCCTGACGGTCCCGCGCTCCAGGTCGTGGTCCAATCGACTGTGGCAGTCGCTTGAGCAAAGGAGGAGAGCAGAAATCCTGCAGCCACGATGCTGGTGAGTTTGGTTTGCATTGATGCCTCTTATTGATCGCGACGATACCCAATCACGGTGAGGCGTTCTGCTCCGAGAGGAGACGCTAGGGACATTCTGCCTACCACCGAACTAGTGGATTCGCCAGATGCGGCTCATGATGTTGGATTCGATGTCGGTCTGCCCGGAAACGATCGCTCGATTCTGACTGTCGATAGCGACGTCAAACGCGAAGTCTCCGTTGTTAGGCCCCGCTTGGATCGAAGTCCATACTCGCGTGAGAGAGTTGTATTTGAGGACGAGCGATTCGGTCTTGTTGTAGATGTTGGTTGTGCCGCCGGCGATGTAGATCGTGCCGTCGGTAGGATTGAGGGCAAATCCCATCGGCTCATCCGACATGCCGTCGCCATTGGCAAACCGGCGGGCATCCTTTACACCTGTGGGCGAGTAACGCACGAGCATGATGTCGTCGCGAGACGTGTCAGTGTGCGCCGCGAGGAGGAGCCATGCGTTTCCCGCGTTGTCGATCTTCAGGCCCTTCACCCGTTCAACACGATCGTACGGACTGTTGAAGATGCGCCGCCAGATGAGGTTGCCATCCGCGTCATATCGCGAAACGGGGACGTCATAAGTGGATTCGACCGCCTGCTGATATTGCTCACCGGCAACGATGCAGCCGCCATTGGGATGCACGGCGATCTTAACGCCCAGTGAGTTCAGAGAAGGAGCGCTGTAAGATCGAGTCCAGAGGCGAGCGCCACTTGAATTGAGCTTAAAGACGCGCGTGTCTCGCTGGGTTTCGCTCTTCTGCACCGAGCCGGCGACGTAAATATTGCCACTCGAGTCGACCGCAACGTCTTCCACGTAATCGTCTGAATCGTGCGGGCCATTCAACCGACTCGTCCAAAGCCGCGTTCCGTTGGCTGCGTACTTGATCGTACACATGTCAAACGCAGTCGAAGGAGAGGTCGTGTAACCGCCGACGATGCACGTTCCATCAGCGTTGACGTGCATCGCATTGGCACCGCCCACGTCCGCACTGCGAGTCCAGGCGATCGAGCCCTCTGACGTCACCTTGAGAACAAGCCACCGCTCGAAACCGACGCCCGCCCATGAAGTGCCTGCGACGATCACATTGCCTTCACCGTCCAGGCCCATCGCCTTCGGTGCGTCATCACGTCGCGGATTGTCATAAGTGGCAGTCCAGAGCAGCACCCCGACTGAGTTGCGTTTCTGAACGAGCAGGTCGAATCCGGTGCTTCCAAGGATGTGTCCGGCGGTGAGAATGTTGCCGTCCCCATCCAGCTTCACGAATACGGGTCGGCTAATCCCGGCTCCGCCCTCGCTCCAAGTAGTGGTCCAGTCGATGACTGGCGCGGAGTGAGCAAAGGTAGCGAGCAGAAAACCTGCAGTCACGATGCTGGTGAGTTTGATTTGCATTGAGAAGCCTTTTGAAGTGAAGGGGACAATACCTAATGGGGTGAGGCCGTCTGCTGTATGGTAAGGGGTAAGGGGTGAGGAGTAAGGACCCTTTGGATGGGCCCCCGCTTCTCACCTCCTCTCGACGTTCTTAGCTGTTACGGCCCTTCCATTTCAGCTAAGACGGGCTCCAGCTCTTCGTTCGAGCCGATGGCTTCTCGGATTTGCTTCGCGAGTTGCTGGGCTTGATCCTTGTGTCCGGCTCGCTTTGCCGCCAAGCCCAAATTGATGTGGATCGATAGCGATTGCGGATTCTGGCCGGCGGCGTACTGCATGAACTGGAATGCGTCCTCGGTGCGGCCTTGGCCTGTTAGCGCAGCCACGTACTCGCCGTATCCAGGCTCGCAGCCTGGATAGAGTTCCAGCAGCCTCTGTGCCGCTTCCTCTGCCTCGGGGAACTGTTCGAGCTGGTTGTAGGCGGAGCTGAGCAGCGCCCACATCTTCCAGTAATCGGCGAGCCAGTTACGCATCGGCTTGAGCTGGCTGACGGCGCCTTGAAAGTCCCCCGCCTCCATCTTCTCGCGTGCGGCTTCTACCGACTCGGCGCGCTTCGGCTGCTCCAGCTCGATGAGCCGCGCCAGAACCTGAGCCCTGGTATTCGGATCGGGATTGCTGTTGAGAATGTCCTTCAGAACCCGAGGCACTTCGAATTCGCGGCCGGCGGTTTCCAGCGTCTGCGCGTACTCCAACAGCACCTGGACTTCGTTCGGTGCGACGTCGAGCACGTCCTCGTAAAAGTCCATCGCCCGATCAAGCTCTTCCTTCTGCACGAGGTACGGCGCGTAGTAGCGCTTGATCACCGCGTTATCCTCCACGCTCTCGAGCGCGGCTTCGAACGCCTTCTCCCCCTCCTCAGCCTGCCCACTCTGAACCAGCGACATCCCGTACTTGGCATACGCTAACCCGTTTTGAGGATTCTCGTCGACGAGCGACTTCCACATGCGCGGAATCTCATGCTCGCGGCCCGTCTGCTGAAGCACCATCGCGAGGTAGTCGGCCGAGGGCTTCTCCTCTCCCTCTCTTTCCAAGGCCTTTCGGAAGTTCCGCTCCGCATTCACCGGCATGCCGAGCTGAAGCTGAACGACGCCCAATCTGGCGAGAATCCCAGGGTCTTCCGGATTCAGTTGCACCGCCTTCTCAAAGAAGTCCGAAGCCGTATTCAGCGATCCCACCGACTGATGCAGCTCGCCAAGCGCGAACCACGCGCCCCACTCGTTCGGCGAGAGCTCTGACGCCTTCTTCAGCGCCGCGTCGATCATCTCGAACGAGCCAATCCTGAACTGGGCACACGCGCGAGCCAACTGGATGAGCACCTGATACGGGCCATCAAACTCCCTATCCAGCTCGATGGAGCGCAGCAGCGTGTCGAAGTTCTCTTGAGGATCGAATACCGTTGCAACGGCCCCGTTCGCCTGCTGGATATACGCCAGCCCATCGAAGCCGTTCAGGAAGTCGAGGAAAGACTCTGCGTTGTCCGTTCCAAACTCCATCGTCTCGCCCGCAAGCGCCTCCGGCAGCGGAATTTCCGCCTGCGAAGCGAGCAGCTTCACGAGCCGGTGAAGAATGGTAAAAATCTCGTCCTTCGTGAACTTCCAATCTTCGCGATGCTTGGGTTCCTCGTTGTCGGCGGTGTGGAAGCGGACGGTCAGATCGAAGCTTTCGCCTTCCTGCTTCAGCATGCCGTCCATGACCAGCTCGACCTCGGCCTGCTCGAAGAGGTCCTTGATCTGGTCGTACGGCAACAGGTCGTCGGAAATGTTCACGAAAGCCGTCCGCACCGTGCCATCTTCCTCTTGAATCTGCGTCAAGAAGCTCACCGCATTGATCTCGGCTTCGGCGTGAACGCGGAGCTGTTCGGCGGCGAAGGCGGCAAATTGGCGGCCATAGGCGGGCTTGGTCCCTTCGGCTGAATTGAAGGGGAGGGCAGCGACTTTCATTGCCGCGAAGTGTACCGGGGCGGCCTCTTTACTGGCGGATGCGATCCATGTCCGCGTGCACCTGAGCGATCGCTTTCGGGTCTATCTTTTCTCGCCGATCGTACGTCAAAAGCCCGTTCGTTTCCTGCTCCACATCGGTGAGCTGCGTGTAGCAAAAACCGACGACAAATGGAAGCCGGGCGATGGCTTCCATAATGTCGCGATACTGCCGCAGCAGCTCCTCCGCCCCCGACGTGCTGCCATACGATTGGTAGAGCGGGTCCAAGTCTCTCTTGTCCACGTTCGGCGGCGCCAACAGAAAACCGCCCACCTCGCTGAGAATCACAGGCTGGCCTCGATATTTGGCTCCGACCGCAAAGTAAGTCTTCGGCGTCCGCCCCCATCCTTTCGAGAGCATCGGCCCGCCTGCAAGCGTTTCCTTGTAGCGCTCGGTCAAATCCGCGCCGGTTGGCGTGTAATCGTGCACCGCGAAGATGTCCGTCACATCCGTGTGCTCCCAACCATCGTTGTCGATCACTGGCCTCGTCGAATCGATGCGGCGCGTGAGGGTGACGAGCCGCTCGACGAACGAATACTGCCCCGGATGATCCTCACCCAGCGACGGCACGCCCCAACTCTCATTGAGCGGAACCCAGGTGATGATGCAGGGATGGCTCACGTCCCGCCGAACCGCTCGCTCCCATTCGGTCAGAAAGCACTCTTCCGCGGTGGGTGACCACGCCCGCGCATTCGCCATCTCGCCCCACACGAGGAGACCCAGCTTGTCGCACCAATAAAGCCATCGCGGGTCCTCGACCTTCTGGTGTTTACGTGCTCCGTTGAACCCGAACCGCTTGCACCATTCCACATCCGCTCGCAAGGCATCGTCAGTTGGGGCCGTCATGCCGGACTCGGGCCAGTAACCCTGATCCAGCACCAGCTTCTGGTAAATCGGTTCCCCGTTCAGCAGGATCTGGCCGTCCAACGCCTCCACACATCGGATCCCCGCGTACGTCTTCAACCGATCGATCTCTTGCCCATCCTGCACGAGCGTGACTTCGATGTCGTAAAGATGCGGCGATTCAGGGCTCCATCGAAAGGCGTTTGGGATAGGAATGCGAACCTCCGCCGAAGCGTTCTTGGATCTTGTTTCGCGAACAGTGACTTCCTCTCCATCCTTGCTGATCCGTATCCGAACGAGCGTGTGAAGCGCCGGCGCATGTAGGAGAACTCTGATGTTCAGGCTGTCCTCGGTCCCCTCCACCGCAAGATAGCTCTGGATGATGAGGTCCTCGATCCGCACGCTCGGAACGGGCTCCAGCCAGACCGTCTGCCAAATCCCGGTCGTGCAGTAATAATCGCATCCGCGCGAAATGGCAAAGCTCGCCTGCTTTCCCCGAGGTTGGCTGGGGTCCTGAAGGTCTTCGACTCGAACGGTAACCCGGTTCTCGCCCGCCTTCACGAAGGGCTTGATGTCGAACCAAAAAGGCACATGTCCACCTTCGTTGTGCCCGATCTCTTTGCCATTGACCCAGATGACGCACCGATAGTCGACGGCTCCAAAGTGCAGCAGCAGGTCCTGATCCTCACGAAGCCATTCTTTGGGCACATCGAACGATCGTGCATACCAGACCACCTCGTCCACGGCCTTGTCGTTGCGCCCGGAGAGCGCATATTGATAGGCGAACGGCACGACGATCTTCCCAGGCAACTTATGCCCATCGTTCCAACCATTTGTGAGCCCACTGCGACTTCGATCAAGCGCAAACTCCCACAGACCGTTTAGGCAAAGCCAGTTGTCGCGCACCAGTCGGGGGCGCGGATACTCAGGTCTGGGCGTTTGGGCAGCCGGAGCGTCCCAATCGAAGGTCGAGGCACGCATCGAGCCAATTTACCGCGCCGCCGAGTTATTTCTTCGCCTGCTTCAGGGCCTTTTTTAGAGCCTTGTGTAGCTCCTCGTTCACCGATGGGTCGATGATGTCGAGCATTTCCTTCGTGCCCTTCAAATACTTAGACAGCTTCTTTCCCGATCGCAGGAAGGCATTCTGCCGGAGATTGGAGAGCCGGTCGGCCAGCTTGATTGCTTGCGCGTCGGGCGACATATTCCGCACGTCCTGCAGCAGCATCTCCGTCCTGAGCTTGGCAACCGCGTCAGGGTCCAGCCCCTCAAGCTGCTCCGCAGAAGGCTCCGTGCGGGTGAGCTCGATCACCAGTTTCGTCACTCGCTCTCCAAAGCGAGGGAGAAGCTCGTCGGAATACGTCTCCGTTTCCTCCAGAAGATCGTGGAGCGCCGCTGCCGTAAGCAGCGCCTCGTCATCGACACCGCCGACAAAACGAAGATTTCCAATGACCTCGGCGACGTGGGTCGCATACGGGAGCGGGGGAACTCCGTCTCGAAATTGACCCTCGTGCCGTTGCACCGCCAGTTGCCACGCGTCTTGCAAGGTTGAGCCGTCCATGTCCTTACCATACCGGGCAGGCTTGCCAGCCCGTAGGACCAACCTGTCGGCAGTAAACTGTGCGGCATATGGCGGATCGGTATGAGCCGAAGGCGTTTGAGGCCGGGTGGCGCAAGAAGTGGAAGGAGGCGGATCTGTTCAGGACCCGCGAGAATGAGGGGGCCCCTAAGTTTTATGGGCTCGATTTCTTTCCGTATCCCAGCGGCGCCGGCCTTAGCGTCGGGCATTGCCGAAACTACGTCCCGACCGACGTGATCTGCCGCATGCGGCTGATGCAAGGCTACAACGTGCTGCATCCGATGGGTTTCGACGCGTTCGGCCTACCCGCGGAGAATGAGGCGATCAAGCGGAAGTCGCACCCCGCGCCGATGATCAAGAGCTATGCGGCGACCTATCAGCGTCAGATGGACCTGATCGGCGTTAGCTACGACTGGTCGCGATCCTTTTCGAGCTGCGATCCGAGCTTTTATCACTGGACGCAGTGGATTTTCGAGCTGCTGTATAAGCGCGGGCTGGCGTATCGGAAGCTGGCCTCGGTGAACTGGGACCCGGTCGACAAGACGGTCCTGGCGGACGAGGAGATTATCGCGGGGCGGGCTGAGCGTTCAGGCGCGTTGGTCGAGAAGAAGTGGATCCCCCAGTGGTTCTTCAAGATCACCGACTACGCGCAGCGGCTGATCGACGATCTGGAGACGATCGACTGGCCGGACGGGATCAAGAACCAACAACGCAACTGGATCGGGCGCTCGGACGGCGTCCAGTTCTCGATGAAGATTTCAGGGCCGGACGGGCCGACCCGGGCGATGGCGGGCGAAGTGTACGACCTGGATGCCGCGCCGGTGAGCCAGAGGCCCGCTTCGGTGCCAGAGCGGCAACTTGCATTCGATGTCTTCACGACCCGCATCGACACGATCTTCGGCATGACGTTTTGCGTGCTGGCTCCGGAGCACGCGATCGTCGAAGAGATCGCCAAGCTGGTGGACGAGGAGCACCGAGCGGCGATTCGCATGTACCAGGATCACGCGAAGACCCTCTCCGAAACCGACCGACAGCAGACGACGCGCGAGAAGACGGGTGTGTTTACGGGGGCTTATGCGATTAATCCAGCGAATGGACATTTCGTGCCGCTCTGGATCGCCGACTACGTGTTGGCGAACTACGGAACCGGAGCGATCATGGCGGTGCCGGGACATGACGAGCGGGATTATGAGTTCGCGGAGAAGTTCGGCATCTCCATACGGCGCGTGATCGCTCCGGTGGACGATCCCACCCTGACAGGCAACGAAGGGCTGCCGTTCGTGGCAAAAGACGGCGTTCTAGTCAACTCGCACGAGTACACCGGGCTGACGGTGGCACGCGCTCAGGAATCGCTCGGAGAGTGGATCGAGGGGCTGGGGGTTGGCGAGCGCAAGATTCAATACAAGCTGCGCGACTGGCTCATCTCTCGCCAGCGCTATTGGGGCTGCCCGATTCCCGTAATTCACACACGGGACGGCGAGGAGCAACTCGTGCCGGAGAATTGCCTGCCAGTGGAGCTGCCGGAAGTGGAGAATTACGAGCCCTCAGGCGACGGAACTTCTCCGCTGGCGCATATCCCTGACTTCGTAAACGTCACCGATCTCGACGGCCGCCTCGGACGCCGGGAAACGGACACCATGGGCGGCTTCGCCTGCTCCTCGTGGTATTTCCTGCGGTTCTGCGATCCCCACAATTCCGAAAAGCCGTGGGATAAGAAGCTGGCGGATTACTGGATGCCGGTGGACTGCTATGTGGGCGGCGCAGAGCACGCGGTCATGCACCTGCTCTATGCCCGCTTCTGGACGAAGGTGCTTTACGA
>JBGGMI010000015.1:0-27181 GCA_041288075.1 Fimbriimonas sp. | reverse complement strand
TCTTCTCCACCACGCCGGTAGTGGAAAGGCATCAACGCCAGATCGCAGGCGACTTTTCGTTCAAAAGCCAGGCTCCCGGTGTGCGAACGGAATATTTCGCCTTCGAAGCGTTCACTCGGGTCCGCCTCGAGGCGGGGAGCTATGAATTCTCAGCTTTGCCAGACGACGGACTGCAGGTCTTCTTCGACGGCAAGCCAGTCATCGACGCCTGGCGGCCGACCCCCGGCGACCAGCAGGGAAGAGTGGAAGCGTCTGCCGGCGTGCACGAGATTCGCGTTCGATTTATGCAGACGTGGGGACACACCTATCTGCGATTCGCCTTCTCAAGGGTTCGCTAGTCTAGTCGCGCAAAGCTCCGCCAGCGCATCCATCACAGCAGAATCGTCATTGATCGTGGCGGCAAGGCGGAAGTTGAGGCCCAGCTCCTCGCATTTCTCCCTCGCCTCGATCCCAAGATCATAGAGAACCTCCAGGTGGTCGGACACGAAGCCGACGGTGCATGCGATGATGTTCCGGTACCGCCCGGCATTGTCCTGGATCACGTCCAAGATGTCCGGTCCGAGCCAGGGTTCTCCGGTGTTGCTGGCGCTTTGGAAGGCGAAGGTCCAATGCTTCAGCCCCGATGCCTCCGCCACGAGACGGCTCGTCTCTTCCAACTCGTCTTTGTAAGGGTCTCCCGCCGCGACGATCTTTTCGGGTAACGAATGAGCCGAAAAGATAACGAGCGTTTCTTCTGGGCTCCAGCCATTCATCTGCTCATTCACCCGGTGCGCCAACGCCTGAATGAGAGCGGGAAGGGTGCCCCAGCGTTCGATGATCTCCAGCTTCATCTCTGGCCGGTGCTGGTCGCGCGCGCCGAGCGCGTATTGCTTATATGCGGCGATGCTGAAAGTGGAGAAGTGGGGGGCGAGCACGATGCCGATGGCTTGATCGATCTCGTCCGCGGCCATCTGCGTCACCGCGTCGGATACGAACGGAGGGGCGTGCTTCGTGCCGATGTACAGCTTGGCCGGAATTCCGCGCTTGTGAAGCCCCGCCTGAATAGCTTCCGCCTGCCGACGGGACAGTGCGGTAAGGGGCGAGGGACCGCCGATGGCTTCGTACCGGCTGGTGAGGTCGTGGAGCTGCTCGGGTGATGGCGGACGTCCGCGTCGGATGTGAGTGTAGTAAGGCAGCACGTCCTCCATCGTCGCGGGCGTACCGTAGTGCATCACGAGAAGACCGACGTTGCTGTTCATAGTTGCTCTGCGATTTTGACTGCGGCGTCGAGTCCCTGGCGCAGGGAATCCGGTACGCCCACCCCGCGATAGCTCGTTCCTGCCACATGAATGTGGCGCGGGAGAGAGGCCTCGATCCGTCCCACAAGCTCCAGATGCCCCACGTTGTATTGAGGGAGCGCTTTGACCCACCGGGAGACTTCGGCGAGATGAGGCTCCCCTTGGATGCCCATCACACCGCTAATGCCGTCCATTGCCTCACGTACCAGTTGGTCGTCTGGGGCACTTTCGAGCCGGCTTCGGTCTCCTCCCATAAACACGCGAATGAGGACCTGATCATCCGGTGCGCGACCTGCCCACTTCCGGCTGCTCCACGTGGCGCCGGTAATGGAAAGGTCTGCGGACGGCGGAACGAGGAAGCCTGTGCCATCGAGTGCATGGCCGATATCGATGCGGTTGAACGCCAGCGTCACGATGGCGCTCGTGTTGTGCCCGATCTGCTCCAAGAAGTGTCGAGATTCATCCGCAAGCAAAGGAGCAGCATGATTGGCCGGAATCGCCAGGAGCGTCGGTTCGTCCCCAATGCCTTGAACGCGGCTATTCAGATGCACCCGCGTACGCGTCAGCCGACCCGTGAGAGCGGTGACCAGGGTCTCCATGCCCCCTCTGAACGATAGGAAGGAAGCGCCTTTTGCATCGTGAGCCTGGTTCATTCCGGCACTAAGTGAGCCGTGCTTCCGCTCCAGGTTCAAGTAGCCCGGGTACAGGGCCCCCATGCTCAGCTTCTCCGGATCGCCTGCGTGAGTTCCGGCCAGGAGAGGTTCTGCGACTAGCCGCGAGAACTCGGGACCGAACCGGCGGGAGAAGAACGATCGCAGGGATTCATCTTCGTCATTCCCGACCGGATGGTCAGCTTCGGCAAGCGCCCGCTCCTTCGCCTCTTCGCTCAAAAACGAGGCCTTTTCGATGGCATCGGGACTGGAGTAAGTGAAGGTGACCAATCCCCCGGGCACCCGGTGCAGCTTTCCATCCACCAGCATGAAAAACTCCTTCTGCAGCGGCTCGATGGTCTCGCTTTCCAGCCCAAGCTCGCGGATCGATTGCATCATCCCCGGCTTGCGAGCAAAGAAACAGTCCGGCCCCTCTTCGATGAGAAAGCCATTCTTCCACCTCGTCTGAAGCTTGCCACCGAGCCTGTCGGAAGACTCATGAAGCTCGATCTCGGCGTCCGTAATCCGCTCCAGACGATATGCCGCGGCCAGACCCGTGATGCCTCCGCCAACGATGGTGACTTTCTTAGGCACCCTGCACCGTCTCGACGAGTCGCTCGACGTTCTCGATCGGCGTGTCGGGCAAAATGCCATGTCCGAGATTAAAAATATGCCCCCGCAACGCGCGACCCTCTTCCACGATCCTGCGCGCTTCGCGCTCCACCGTCGCCGGATTCGTCTGCAGAATGGTGGGGTCCAGGTTGCCCTGCAACGGGATATCCGGGATCATCGTCGCTGCCTGCGTCAGGCCGATTCGGAAGTCGACCCCAAGCACGTCGCCTCCAGCCTCCCGTTGGATCGGCAGCAACAAAGGATTGCCGGTCCCGAAATGAATAACCGGAGCACCAAGAGGCTTCAAGCGCTGGAAAATGCCCTTCATATGAGGCAGCAGATACTCGCGATACGCTTCAGGTGAGAGGTTTCCGACCCAGGAATCGAAAAGCTGCACCGCATCCGCACCCGCCTTGATCTGGCAGGAAAGGTAGTCCGCGACCACGGTCGAAAGGAGCTCCATCACCCTGTGCCAAAGCTCTGGCTGCGAGAACATCATGGCTTTGGTTCGCCTCAGGTCGCGCGAGGGCCCGCCCTCGATCAAATAGGAGGCCAGGGTGAACGGCGCCCCGGTGAAGCCGATCAGCGGCACCTGCAGCTCCCGCTTCAAGCCCCGGATCGTTTCCATCACGAAGGGCAGCCCCTCATTTGGATCGAACAGGTGAATACGCTCGAAGTCGTCGGCAGTTCGTACCGGATCATGCACCACCGGTCCCACGCCCTCCTTGATCTCAAAAGGCGCTCCCATCGGCGTGAATGGCACGGTCAGATCGGAGAAGAGGATCGCGGCATCGAAGCCGAAGCGTCGGATCGGCTGAAGGGTTGCCTCGATTGCCACATCCGGCGTGCTGACCGCCTCCAGCATGGTGCGCCCCTTACGCAGCTCGCGATACTCCGGCAAGTACCGTCCCGCCTGCCGCATCAGCCAAATCGGCGGGCGCTCGGTCTTCTCTCCTCGACAGGCGCGCAGAAAGAGGTCGTTCAGCTCGCCACCTCGGCAAGGGCATCTTCGAACGCTTCGATCGTGCGATCGATGTCCTCTTCCGTGTGCGCGAGGTTCAAGAACCAAGACTCCAAAGCACTCGGCGGAAGGTAGACACCTCGTTTGAGGAGTGCGTGAAAAAGAGCCCCGTAGAGTTTCTTGTCCGTCGTTTGAGCTTCCGCGAAGTCCTTCACCGGCATCGCGGTTAAGAAGACCGAGATCATCGAGCCAACTCTTTGAACCTGCGCCTGCACGCGCTTGTCTTCCGTCGCCATTCGGAGCCCCGCTTCCAACCGATGGCCCCGCGATTCCAGCGTCTCGTACGCCTCCCCATCTAAGAGGGACAACGCGGCATGGCCGGCAGCCATCGCAAGCGGATTGCCGGAGAGCGTCCCCGCCTGGTACACGGGGCCAAGTGGAGCCACCAGAGACATCAAATCGGCTCTCCCGGCGTAAGCACCCACCGGCAGTCCTCCCCCGATGACCTTGCCCATGATAACGAGATCCGGCCGAAGATCAAACAGCTCGCAAGCGCCTCCGGCCGCCACCCGAAATCCGGTCATCACTTCGTCGATCACCAGCAATGCCCCATTGGCCGTGCAGGCATCTCGCAAACCTTCCAGGAAGCCAGGGACCGGCTGCACCAGGCCCATATTCCCGGCGATCGGCTCCAGCATGACCGCCGCGATCTGGCCCTCGTTTGCTTCGAAAATCTGCAATACGTCTTCGAGGTTGTTGTACTGCGCCGTCAGCGTTCCCTGAGCCGCCTCGGCGGGCACTCCCGCGCTGTCTGGCAGCCCGAAAGTCGCAACTCCGGAGCCTGCCTTCGCCAGCAACGAGTCCACCGCGCCGTGATAATTGCCCTCGAACTTGATGATCTTTGTGCGCCCGGTTGCCGCTCTTGCCACCCGAATCGCCGCCAGAGCCGCCTCAGTCCCCGAATTCACAAACCGAACGCGATCCAACCAGGGCATGCGCTGCAATACCAGCCTCGCCAGCCGAATTTCCCCTTGGTGCGGCGCTCCAAAGCTGGTGCCCCGCGCAGCGGCCCCAGCGATAGCGTCATTGATGGCGGGATGCGCGTGCCCATGGATGATCGCGCCCCAGGAGGAGACGTAGTCGATGTACTCATTGCCATCCACATCCACCAGCTTCGAGCCGGCGCCGCGCTCGAAATGGAGCGGTGTGCCGCCCACCGCACGAAACGCGCGCACCGGGCTGTTCACGCCTCCAGGCATCAAGGTGCAGGCTTCGTCATAAAGCTCCCGGCTTTTGCTCAGGACGCGAACTCCTCGTGGCTCAAGTAAACACCCGTGATGATCGGTGTATCGAGCAGCGTGTGACGCCGTCCTTCCGTAGACCGCAGGGCCTGGACCAGC
The DNA here is from genome assembly GCA_041288075.1 of Fimbriimonas sp. Classification (GTDB taxonomy): domain Bacteria; phylum Armatimonadota; class Fimbriimonadia; order Fimbriimonadales; family Fimbriimonadaceae; genus Fimbriimonas. The sequence continues at coordinate 22,281 of JBGGMI010000015.1, read as the reverse complement.
TCCGAAAACCGCGAGAGATCTTCGGTTTCATAGGAGACCACGAACTCCTGGTCTTGCAGGCCGAACGAATAGAGCAGGAGTTGCTTGATGTCGAAATACTGCTTACCAAGCTTGATGTGCTCGTTCATCTGCCCCTGCCGCGCATCCATGCTCATCAGGTACCACTCCTTGCTCTTGCTGAACGGGTACACGATCAGATAGGTGGAGCGGGGGCCCTCTAGGGGGTCCATATCCTGCTCGCTCTTGCCGCGCGAATACATCGACGGCCGCGTGAGGCCCCAGAGCGTCTTGTCGTGATCGATCTCCTCCAGCTTCTCGATGGCCCGTGAATATGCCTTAAAGAATTCGGCCGGAGCCTTCGGATCATCCGCGGGCACAGCCGACCAGATCATAAAATCGGACTCCGAACGAGTAGGGAAGATGGTGTAGAAGTGATTCGCCGGAGCAAGCTGTGAGGCCGCCTGCACGATGCGCCGCCTCGCATCGACCCGCTCCGAAGGATCGAGGTCGTAGTAGGCGCCCGTGAAGTGGAAGTTGGTGTAAAGGTTTAGGATTCGTTCAGCCATCGTGCAGCATCCATTGCGTGGTAGGTGATCACCATGTCGGCACCTGCGCGCCGAAAAGCGTTGAGCGTTTCGAGAACAATCTTTCGCTCGTCCAGCCAGCCCCGCTCCGCAGCGGCCTTGACCATCGAGTATTCGCCGCTCACGTTGTAAGCGGCAATCGGCAAGTCGCTCGTCTCTCGGGCGAGCCGCACGACATCAAGATAAGCCAGCCCCGGCTTGACCATCAAAATGTCCGCCCCCTCCTCTTCATCCGCAATCAGCTCCCGCCGCGCGTGTCGAAGGTTGGCGAAGTCGTGTTGGTACGAGGCGCGGTCGCCAAAGCTCGGAGCGGAGTCGGCGGCATCCCGAAAGGGTCCGTAAAAAGCGGAGGAGAACTTCGCCGAATAGGCCATGATCGGCGTGTCCTGCAGAGCCTCGCGGATGGCCGCCACCTGCCCATCCATCATCGAGCTGGGAGCCACCACGTCCGCCCCCGCCTCGGCGTGTGACACCGCCATCTCTGCCAGCAACTCCAAGCTCTGATCGTTATTGACTTCGTCGCCTTTCAGGATTCCACAGTGGCCGTGCGGGGTGTAGGCACATACGCACACGTCCGTCATCACCACCAGCCCGGGACACGCATCCTTCGCCGCTCGGATCGCTTCCTGCACAATCCCGGTCCGGCTCCAAGACTGCGTCGCCCGCTCATCCTTCTCCCTCGGCAACCCAAAAACCAGCAGAGCGCCGATGCCCGCGGCTTCTGCTTCCCGGGCGGCCTTACCTACCTCCGAAATGGGCAACCGGCTCTGCCCTGGCATAGAAGCAATCGGCTCACGTTCCGTGGCCGTCTCGCTGATAAAGATGGGATAGATCAGCTCACTCGCGCTCAGCCGCGTCTCCCGAACAAGTTCGCGCAGCCCCGCAGTGCGGCGAAGCCGCCGGAGTCGCTCAAACATTCGCAAGCTCTCCCGTCGCGTCCGACACGATCGCTTCGACAAGTCCAGGTGCCGTGTATTCGCCCGCGATCAGGTGCGGCATAAGTCCGAGCTCGACGACCGTTGCGGCGGTGATCGGCCCGATGCAAGCCAAACGCGACTCCCGCATCCAGTGCTCTCTGCCGCAAGCCCCAAGCAGGTCATGCGTCGCCCGAACCCCCGCCGAGCTCGTCAACACGATGTAATCGGGAGCATCCTGCGGCAGCTCGCCTTCCTCCGCGGCTTGAAGAATCCGATAAGCCGCCACTTCCTCGACCTCCGCCCCCCGCTCCCGCAATGTCACCGCCAGATCGCGACGAGCCTTGTCCGCACGAGCGAGCAGAAACCGCTGGCCACCCACGTCCCCCAATGCCTCCACAATGGACTCCGAAACAAACTCGGCTGGCATCAGATCGGGCGCGCGAACTAACTCACTCAATTCCCGCGCCGTCGCAGGACCAATAACCGCCAACCGCACTGATGCAAGCTCCTTAACTGGAATCCCCAAGATCCCCATGCGCGACACGACCGCACGCACTCCATTGACACTCGTCAGAACCACCCAATCGAAAGTCGAAAGCCTTCGAAGCGCATCATCGAGGCTCGCAGTATCTTCAAGCGGAGCGATTTCAAGCGCCGGCATCATAATCACCGCGGCTCCAAGCTGCTCCAACTGCCCTGCCATCTCAGCCGCCTGGTGCTTCGGCCGAGTGATCAGCACGGACTTGCCCCGCAACATCAAAGCTCCGCACCCCGCTTGAAAACATCCATCGCCCCCCGAGCCGCAAGTTCCTCGACCAGCCGAGCCGCTAACCATCGCCAATCCCCTTTGCTCCCCGCCTGAACTCCGCGAAGCACAACCCTGCCATCCGGCGAAGCCACTAAGCCTCTAAGCTCAAGCCCCTCCCTCTCGACCACCCCGCTCGCTGCCACCGGAACCGAGCAGCCTCCGCCAAAGGCCTTCAAAAACGCACGCTCTGCCCTCGCGCAAATCTCCGTGTCCTCGTGGTTGAAGCGCTTCACGACCTCATGCGAAGCAGCATCCGACTCCCGCGTCTCCAAGACGAGCACCGCCTGCCCGGGTGCCGGAAGCATCTCCTCTTCCGATAGCGTGTGCACGGAAAGTCCGGCATACGCAAACTCAGACCAGCTCTCCAGGATTCCCAGCCGCCGCAACCCAGCAAGCGCCAGAACGATCGCGTCGTACTCCCCACTTACCAGCTTCCCGAGCCGCGTGTCCACATTCCCAACAAGCGGCCGAAAGACCAGGTCGGGCCGAACGGCCGCAAGTTGCGAAGTGCGCCGAACGCTCCCCGTACCAACCACCGCGCCCTCCGGAAGGTCCATCAAAACCGGCCCACGAGTGATCAAGGTATCCCGCGCATCCTCACGAACCAGATGTGCCGAAAGTCGAAGCCCAGGGACCTCCTGTGTCGGCAAGTCTTTCAAGCAATGCAGCGCGATATCCACTTCTTCACGAAGCAGGCTCTCCTGAATCTCGCGAACAAACGCCCCCAGCCGATCCCGGTCCCCTTTGTCTCCACTTGTTTTGATGGTGACAATCTCGACATCACCAAACGGAGCCAAAAGAGACTGCACCGCATGTGCCTGTGCCAGCGCCAGCTTGCTTCCCCGAGTGCCCAGCCGCAGCCTAGGAATCGCGCGCTCCCTCGAGCCCAAAGAGCCTCTCCACCGCCTGGCGATGCTCCTGAGCGCTGAACTCCCGCTTCAACCCCTCGATCGGCTCCTGCAAAAGGCCCATCATCATCCGCCGAGCAAGCTCCTCCACCACCCGAAGCTCCCTATCCCCCAAATGCCCCAGCCGGTCCTTCGCCCACTCCAAATTCCGAGCCTTGATCTTCTCGCCATGCTGCACCAGCGCCTGAATCGTCGGCGCGGCTGCCCGCTCCAACAACGCATTCCCAAACCGCTGAAGCTCCTCATCAAGAATGCCCAGCGCCGCAGGTACCGCCGAAAGTCGTCTCAATTCATTCTCCGAACACTGGGCAGCGAGTTGATCCACGGAAACCACGGCCGCGCCCTTCAGCGGAGCTACATTTGCGGGGACGCCCATATCAATAATCAGCAACGGCCGCCCGGAACGAAGCTCAACCACTCGGTCGAACAATGCTGAGTCGATCACCGGCTGCTCCACCGAGAGGCACGCAATCACGGCATCCGCGCCGATCAGCTCCTTTGCAAGGTCGCTGAGAGGTAGCGCCTCGCCACCGAGCGATTCAACCAATCGCTTAGCTCGATCAAGCGACCGATTCAAAACCGCAAAGTCGCCCGCGTTCTGAGCAACGAGTTCCTTCACAACCCGCTCCCCGATCTGACCCGCGCCCAAGACCGCAACTCGGCAAGCACTCAAATCCAGCTCGGCGGCTACCCGTTTAACGGCAAGGGTCGCAGTCGAGATCACGCTTCGGCAAAGGTCCGTCTGCGTTCGAATCCGTTTCCCCGCCTCCAGAGCTCGCTGATACAACAGGTCTAGGCCCGACCCACACATCCCTTCACGGGCTGACATGCGCCACGACTCCTTCACCTGCGCCACGATCTCCGTCTCCCCAAGAACGGCAGAATCCAGGCCCGCCGAAACCCTGAAAAGGTGGCAAGCCGCGCAGGCGCAATGCTTGACATACACCGACCCTTCCAGATCGGCAGTGGCAATACCGGCATGCCTCGCGAGCAACTGGAGCACGGTTGCCGAGTCGCCGCCCGCGAAGTAGATCTCGGTTCGATTACACGTCGAAAGCACCGCGCACTCCGCCAATCCGGCGTCACGAGCGGCTGTCAAAAAGGCAGGAACCGCTTCCCCAACAATGGCAACCTTATTCCGCAATAAAGCGGACGCGCTTCGATGATTCAGACCCACCAAACCGATCGGAGCCCGGATCGCCTGAGAGGCCTCGGAACCGACTGTGCACCGCGCGTTTTTCGCAACCGGAAGCAAGTGGCCGACCGAAGCACAACCGAAGGATGTAACCGGTCCTGCGCTTGATCTCGCTGTCGTAATCGCTGCCGTGGAAGCCACTATTACGATAATGAACCGCGACGGAACGGGGTCACTTGTCAGATTTGACGGCGAGACTTCGCTGCCAATGCTAAGCGCAAACTCTACTGGCTCAGCAGTCGAAATTCCCCAGAATGGTTGTCAGAAGAATCCCTCTGACTCCAGATCCCATCCAGCACCAACTCCCTGCCGCCGGTCGCCACGATCGCCCCGTTGAGTTGAATCGCGCGGCCGGCATCGGTGCCGCTCGCACGCAAAAACCCATTGCTGGAGGCGGTTCCGCGCAGCGCAATCTCCCCCGCCTCCTGCTCCCAAGCACCTTCGAAGCGCCCCCGATCATCGACGCGTCCATAAAGCCGCCCTGATATCTTTCCCCTGAACCAACCTGAATAGGTCGCAGCAAATAAGGAGCGCTGAGGCGGATGCGTGAAGGCCCCCAGGAAGTGCGACGAGAATTCACCTGTGACCGAGCCACTCACCATGCGGCTCGTACCCGAGCCTCCCAGCGTGCCCGACACCTCGATGCTCTGGCCATCGCTTCCTTTGCATACGGCGGAAAACCGATTGCCGACAAGCGGCACGGAGCCCGTGTAAACCCCCGCAACGCCATCCTTCAAGAGCACGTCCACAGTGCCATCGAGATTGACGCCCACCTTGATGCTGCTATCCGCTCGGTCGATCGGAGCGTCATACCAGCCCGCATATCCAACCTCTTCAGGGGTACTCCCGGATCCAGCACAGCCCGCCAAAACGAGCGCAACCAGGGCAAAAGAGGGAGCTCTCATGGCGAACTTATTCCAGCTTACATGCTGCAGCCACTAGTGATTAACACCGCTTCGCGTCGCGTGATGATTCCAGCCGCTTAGCACCAGCTTCTCGTCAGGATGCGTATTGCCCTCGACGACTCTGTCCGAGCCGGAGTAGAGCTGCACGAGGACTGTTTTGCGGGTCTTGGGCGACCGGTTCGGCATCGATCCGTGGATCGTGAAGTAGTGGAAGAAAACAACGTCTCCAGGCTCGGCTTCGAGCGGAAGGGCCTTGTCTAGCGGATACTTCGCCAGCAGGTCCGATTCGTTTTGCCCCGAGGTCCCCTCGATGCGGCCCAGCTTGTGCGTTCCCGGATAGACCCGTAGGCAGCCCATCTCGTCGGTGGCCTCCGACACGTGGATGATGCCCGCCATCATGGTGTCGTTCACGGTGGGGAAGTACGTCCAGTCTTGATGCATCGGGAACGGCGCACCCTCTTCGCTCGGCTTTTGGAACAGCTTCGAGTGGTGCAAGATCAGGTCTGGACCGAGAATTCCCTGGGCGACCTCCAAGAATCGCGGCTGGAGCATCGCGCGTAGCCAGGCTGCCGAGTATTGCTGCACGTTGTGCGTGTGGATCACCGTCAACGCCGCGGTGTTCATCCGCTCCATTTCCGGCCCGGTCCACCTCGCGTTCACTTCCTCGCCGGAGCCCGTGATTTGCTGCACGATCCGGTCGAAGTCCACCTCCAGCTCCCGCAGCTCTTCCGGCGAGTAAACGCCCTTCGCGATGTAGTAGCCCTGCTCGGCAAATGTGGCGGCAATCGAGTCCATTGCTCTCGATTTTGACCCACGATGTAGAATCCCGACCGACATGCCGCAGCTCCGCCCGAATTTCGATCTCGCTCCCTACACCTTCCGTGGCGACCAGCTTCGCGAGATCGCGTTTCCGCTCGGTGGAATCGGCACCGGATGCGTCAGCCTCGATGGACGGGGCGGGCTCCGCGATTGGGAAATCTACAATCGCCCCAACAAGAACTCTCTGCTCGAAACTACGTTCCCCACCCTTTGGTGCCGGCAAGACGGGCAAGCTCCTAGAGCTTTGGTGGTGCAGGGCCCTAGGGTTAAGAACTGGATCGGCGAGGGCAACACCTTCTGGAACTACGGGCACGGCCAATTCTTCAAGCAGGGGGACGGGCTGCCTTGCTTCGACGAAGTGGAGTTCGAGGGCACCTTCCCGTTCGCTCGCGTGCAGTTCAGGAAAGACGATCTGCCGCTCAAGGTGAGCCTTGCCGCCTTCAATCCCTTCATCCCGCTCGACATCCGAAGCTCCAGTTTTCCGACCGCGTGCCTCATCTACACCCTCACGAACACCAGTGACCAGCCCGTGGAGGCGACGCTCGCGTGGAACATGATGAATCCCGTGGGCGAGGGGCGTCCGGTCCCCAAGGGCGAGGAAGAGAGGGCCACTAATGAGTATCGGGACGGCGAGCACTGCAAGGGCATCCTCTTCTCGAACGAGCGGCTCGGCGCGGATGACCCCGGAAACGGCACCGCCGCCCTCACGACCGACTGGCGCGACACCACCTACACCGCACGGTGGCAGCCGGGTGCCTGGTTCGATCCGATTCAGACCTTCTGGAACGAGTTCCGCGAGACGGGCAATCTAAACGAAGCATCCAAGAAGGAAACGGGGCCGCGAATGACCGGGTCGCTCGGTTGCAGGGTGACGCTGCAGCCCGGCGAATCGGCCGACATTCCGTTCCTCATCTCCTGGTCCTTCCCCGTTGCCAAGAAATACTGGGCGGGAGAAGCGGAAGAGACGCAGCCGTGGAAGCCCTTCTACACCACCGATTGGCCCACCGCCCTCGCTGCCGCAGAGGAATTCTTCAGCCGCAAAGAGGAACTGCTGAACCGGACGCGCTCCTTCGAGGACGCGCTCTTCGAATCGACGATGCCGAGCGAGGTGATCCAATCGATCAGCGCCACCGCCTCCATCCTCCACAGCCCCACGGTTCTGCGCCTCGAGGACGGCACTTTCTGGGCTTGGGAGGGATGTTCTCCGAGTGAGGGCTGTTGCGCCGGGACCTGCACCCATGTCTGGAATTACGCCCAGACCCACGCTTACCTTTTCCCGGAGATGCAGTGGAACATGCGGAAGGCCGACTACAAGTTCAACTTCAACTGCGGGCCTATGGGCAAGGAGGGCGCGATGGACTTCCGCATGGCGATCCCCCTTGGCGCGCAGAGCACGCTTTGGCACGCCGCAAGCGATGGCCAGCTAGGCGGAATCGTCCAGCTTTATCGCGACTGGAAGTTGAGCGGCGATGATGCGGCCATGCGGGAGCTTTGGCCGAGTGCCAAGCGAGCGCTCGAATTCGCCTGGGTTCAGTGGGACCGGGACAGGGACGGGCTCGTCGACGGGGACCAGCACAACACTTACGACATCAACTTCCAAGGTCCCAACCCGCTCACGCAATTCTTCTACTTGGCCGCACTGAAAGCCGGCGCGGAGATGGCGGAGGCTTGCGGAGACACGAGCGCCGATACCTATCGGAAACTCTTCGAGAGTGGGCAAAAGCTGACCGAAGAGCGGCTGTGGAACGGCGAGTTCTTCATCCAAACCATGGACTGCCTCGCCCCCGATGCTCCCAAGTACCAGCACGGCATCGGCTGCCTCAGCGATCAGGTGTTCGGCCAACTCTCGGCTTCCATCGCGGGACTCGGCCATCTTGTGGACGGCGAGAAGATCAAGTCGACTCTGAGCGCAATCTATCGCAACAACTTCAAAAATCCGCTCGGCGATCATGAGAACCTGCAGCGGGTGTTCGCCATGCGCGACGAAACGGGCCTACTCTTGTGTTCCTGGCCAAACGGGGGCCGCCCGGCTTACCCGTTCGTGTACTCGGACGAGGTGTGGACGGGCATCGAGTACCAGGTGGCGGTGCACCTCGCGCTGGAGGGGATGCGGGACGAGGCGCTCTCCATCGTCAAAGGCGTCCGGGAGCGCTACGACGGCACGCGTCGAAACCCATGGAACGAGTTCGAGTGCGGCTCGCATTATGCGCGTGCATTGGCATCCTACGGGCTTTTGTTAGCGTTTAGCGGGTTGACCTACTCCGGCGCTTCTCGCTCGCTTGCCTCCGCCGGCAGTAGGGCATATAGAGGGTTTTTCTGTACGCCTCATGGTTGGGGGATTGCTGAGGCTCGGGGTGGGACTGTCGAGTTCAAACTTGTCGAAAAATGCGGTCCATAGCGCCTACGTACAATACACCTAACCATCCTCAGTAGCGAAACGTCCTAATTATTTGGAGCGTGTTCAAATAAACCACGCAAATCCTTGCATTCTCAGCCATACTCTTCCGGGGGAATACAGGCCATCGCGCTCGTCGAAGATTTAGTCCACCATATGATGCGAGTCTCTGTTGAGGGAAATCTGCGGCGCAGAACGCGTATTGGCTTCGGCGTGTTCCGCAAGGAGCGTTGGAACGACGAGCCTTTCCATTGGGAGCAGGTTGTGTCTCCAGACTCTCAAGAGAAATCCGAGCACGTGTTGGACGCATTCCGAATCGGTTGCCTGCCCAAAGCAGAGCGGGTATTCATCAACGCCACGATCCGCGGCCGTCCGTACGTCCTCGGCGAAGTGCAGATGGACGTCGATCGAAACTTCTCCTTCTCTATCCTCTCCGTCTCCGGCATGGAAATCCACGGCCGCATCCACTGCGAAACGCTCCCAAGTTAGCCGCCGTGGCGGGAGCGTCCCGGCTCCCGGTCCCTCCACCGTCCCGGTGGAGGCAAGCTCTAAACAGCAAAAAGGCCCCGGTTGCCGTCGGGACCTTCGATTTGGAGAACAAGCTTTTGCGGATGGTTACTTGGGAGAGCAAACCGCGCTAAACCTGACACATAGATTGACCGAACGCGTGCGAAGGAAGGTGGAAGACTTATTGCGACTGTGAGCGCAATATTTACTCCTTCATCCTTTCGGCCTTCTCCGCCTCCCTAACCCTCGCCTCCGTCCTCAGGAGATATCCGAACAGGGCGAACCACACCAGTAGGGGTGGGATTGCTGCTACCAATTGCCAATCCTTCATTGCTAAACTCCGACTCCAAAGCCACCAGCCCCGCACGGACGCGAAGCCGGTAAAGCCCAACCGACAGAATGCTGATGAGCGCCATCAGCGTCGTCACCACATACGCATATTCGCCCTTGATCTTGCCCTTGATGATGGAGTCGCTCGGGTGGAACGAAACGATCTGTGGCAAGCGGGGGAATACGAAGATCAAGAAGAGCGCAGGCAGAATCGCCGTGAGTGCATAAGCCGCGCTGTAGGAAGCACGCCGTTCCGAATCGGGAAACGCTCCCCGAACGGCGAAGTACGCCGCATAGATAAAGAGCACGACCAAAAACGAGGTCTGACGGGGATCCCACTGCCACCAGGCACCCCACTGCACTTCCGAGAAGACGATCCCGGTGGCCATCGTGAGAAGGCAGAACACGAATCCAAGCTCGTTCGCAGCCACCGCGCGTTCGTCCCAATGCCGCTCCTTCGTCTTTAAAAACTTGTAGCTGAACCACCCTCCCAAGACTAGGAGGACGGTGGCAATGATCGGGCAGGGGAAGTGCCAAACGAAAATGCGTGCAAGCTCGGGCTCCTGAAAGCCCATAGCGGGTGAGATGCGGAAGCTCCACACCGTCGCCGCTCCCATCGCGAGCGCAAACAGAATTCGCTGTAATGTTTTCAACTCTTCCAAACCGCCGCGAACAGCCAGGGCCCGATCGCCAGGCTCGCCACCGCGTATCCGACAAGCCCCAATGCCGACATCGCTCCACTCTCGGCGAAGCCCGTCCCAAACGCTGACCGCATCCCGCCGACTCCCGCCGCCATGATCGGCAACAGGATCGGAACCGCGATTGCCCCCGCCAGAGACGACCGGCTCGCTGCCCGCGCCACAATCGCTCCTGTCAAGGTTACCGCGCCCGCCAGCGCCGCGCAGCCTGCCAGGAGTGTCAGCCAATAGAGCCACGGAATCGCGAGTTCGAGTCCGGTAAAGCCGAGATAGAGAAAGCTGAGCAGCAGGGCCATCACGCCGAGCTGAGCAAGGTTGAACAACGCCTTGCCCCAATACACGGCATGGGGCCGAGCCCACAGCCGAAGCAGGTCCCCGGTCCCCTGCTCTTCCTCGGTAACGAACGTGCGCGGAAGCGAGACGATGCTGGAAAACAGCACAGACACCCACAGCAAGCCCGCTGCGATGTTGCCATCCAGCTTCGTGTTCATGGATGCGAAAGTCAGCGTGAAGACCGTGACGATTGCGAATAAGCCGGCGGTGGCCAGCCCACTCCGGGAGCGCAATTCGCTCCGAAGCTCCTTGCCGAACACGGCCGCGATTTCAGCTTTCCAGCCGGAGCTCAAGGTTGGCCAGCCTCCTTTCCGAAGGATCGTTGCTCGCAAAGATCACGCACCCGCGGCTCGCCTGCTCCTGGACGATCGTCTGGACCAACGCATGCCCTTCCTCGTCCAACCCGGCACCCGGTTCGTCGAGAAGGAGCACCTCCGGCTGAGCCTGAACCGCAAGCGCCATCTTCAGGCGTGCCTTCATCCCCGTCGAGAGGTGCGAGGCTTGAACATCGGCGGCGTAATCGAGCCCAATCAGCTTCAGCAGAGCTACGGCCCGGGAATCGCATCCTCGAAGCCGGGCAGCCAGATCGAGATGTTCGGCGACCGTCAGCATCGGATAAAGCGACTGTTCGAGAGCGCTGAGTCCGAGACATCGCCGCAGATCGCTGCAGGGCAATTTCACGGTGCCCTCACTTTGCGGCAGCAGGCCCGAAATCACCTTTAACAGGGTCGATTTGCCCGACCCATTGATCCCGAGAACGGCAAGGCGGTCACCCCGTCCAAGCTGAAACGAAAGCCCACGAAAGACCCAGCGCCCCCCAAACCGCTTCCCAAGCCCCTCGACCTCCAACACCACCTGCAAGTGTGGCACGGGCACCTGATAGTATTGCTTCGGATGGAGGATCTCGCGAAGATCGAGAAGCTGCTGGCACAGCCCCCGAATGGCATCGAATTGCTCGAACACGGGCGAGACCAACTGGTCATTCAGCACCGAACCAAAGGAATGGGCTGCATGACCCTCTTTCTGATCGTCTGGGTGTCGGGATGGAGCATGGGCTGCGTTGGAATGCTGTACCGATACTTCGAGCCTGTCGCCGGAGAGCAGGCCATCCCTCTCTTCGTTCTCGCCTTCATGTGGCTTGCCGATATCGGCGTTGCCGCATTTCTGATCTACTTCGTATTTGCTAAGCGAACATTCCGTTTTGTTGGTCGCACACTTACATTTGAGGTCGATGTTCTCGGTCTGAAGAAAACGCAAGAGATTTATCGAGATGACATTCAGCAGATCAAATTGATCAAGGATGGCGGAGAGAGCGATGACAGCTTCCCGAGTTGGGGCGTGACGCTTGAGCAGACGGGCAAGAAGAAAGTGAGCCTGCTCTTTCGGCAAAGGCTAGAGGTGAGCACTTGGCTCCGAGACTTGTTGGAAGCCTGGCGCGCTTAAAGGCACTAGCCAACCCTAAACAGCCGCAAGCACTTGGGCAATCGCATCCATGCCGTGCCGTACCGGATCCGTACAAGGCAAGCCCAGCTCCTTCGCAAGCTCCTCGCAAGCCCGTTTCGCCTCGTCGTCGTCCGCGATATGCGAGGTGTTGAGAGCGACGCCTACCGTGACCGGCGTCTCAAACGCTCCACGCGCGCTAGCCAGCTCCTCATAAAGCCGAATGTAATCCCCAAGCGGCGGGATCCTAATGTGCTCCAGGATCGTCAGCTCCTTCTGCCCGGCACGATGGCAGAGCACAAAGTGAGTCGGCATGGAGCCTCGAAGCAGCGGCAGGTTGGCGGAGCTGCCGGGGTGGATCAGCGCGCCCTGTCCTTCGATGATCACCACGTCGTCATCCGCGCGAGCCAGGATCTCCCGCTGAATCGCGCCACTCGCGAAGTCGATTCGAATGGCGTCCAGAGGCACTCCGCCTCCGGTAATCGTCATCCCGATCTGGCCCGTGGCGACAAATCCTGTCCGAACCTGCCGGGCAATCAACGCCTTCTGCAGCTCAAGCCCAGCCGTCATCTTCCCGACCGCCATATCCGTTCCGATGAACAGCACCCGCCTATTCGTAAGTTTCGCCGCCTCACCGGTGCCGGGTCCAATGCCGGGCGGCTCTAGTCGAATGTCCCATATCCACTGCCCGGGCTGAAGCTGATCGTATCGAGGCCCGAGCAGATCATGCAAGCCGTTGACGATGCAAAGCCCGGATCGAACCGCCGTGTCGATCACCGGATACCAGCTCTGGGGAATCAACCCACCGGATGGCGCAATGCCGAGCACGAAAACATCGGAACCTAACGCAACCGCCTCTTCAACGGTCGCAACGATTGGCACGTTCGTCGGAATCCCGGTCAGAATAGCGAGGTCTTGCCCCGCCATATTCGAATCGACGACGCAGGTGATTGGGTTGGGCGAGTAGCGCAGGACGCCATATCCCATCTTTCCGGACCGGTCTTTGACCGCTCCCTCCATGTAGATGGCAAGGCGCTGATCCCGCCTAAGCACGAAGCCTTGCTCCGTGGCCAGGTCGATCCGTAGGAACCACAACTCCGTCGATCAGCGGCGCGCCTTCCGCAGGGTCAGGGTTGAGGTTCGTATGGCTATCTAGATCGATGTAATCGAAGAGCGCACCAATGGAGGCGCCGGCCGCAATGGCGACGCTGGACTCGCTCATGCACCCGATCATCGACTTCAGCCCCGCAGCCTTGGCGATGTTGGCGATCCGAATGGCCTCCGTAATGCCGCCACACTTCATCAGCTTCAGATTGACGCCATCGACGGTGTGCGCGACTTTCAGGACATCTGGCGCAAAGCGGATGCTCTCATCCACAAAGATCGGCAACGGCCGGTTCTCGAAGAGGCGAGGAAGGTCTGCTTCCTGACCCTCCGGAAGCGGCTGCTCGACATATTCGACGCCCCGTTCAGCAAGCCACTGGTTCATCATCCGCGCTTCGTCGACGGTCCAGCCCCCGTTCGCATCGACTCGCAGAGCCACGTTGAACGGCTTCGCAGAATCCGCTGCCGCTGAAAAGTGAGCCTTGTCATGATCCCGCCCCTCAGGAGATCCGAGTTTGATCTTCAGGCACTTCGCGCCGGTAGTTTCCAAGATCGATTTGACTCGCTCGCGAGTGACCTCCGGGGGGTTGATGCCGATCGTGACACTCGTGGGCACTGCACGCTTTGGCAAACCGAGCATGCGATACAGCGGCATGTTGGCTTGCTTGGCAAGCAAATCCCACAGCGCCATGTCGAGGGCCGCCATTGCCGGAGGGTCGATGTTGGCCTGCCACATCCGGGCATAATTCTCGTAAGGATTATCGGCAAGTCCAGCTTCGGCGAATGCGGACAATTGTGCCTGTCCACGCTCAGCGGTCCAGGCGCTGCCCGTCGCTGGAGAGAGTTCTCCCAGGCCCGTGTTCGTACCGTCCGTGACTTCTACGAATAGGTTCTGCGATGAAGCCATCGAGCCCCGGCTGATCATAAGCGGGTGGAGCTTCACGAGCTCGAGAATACGAAAGGAACAGCGCACGACATTAGGCTACCGCGCAAGGAGTTCGGCGAGAGCGGAGAACAGGCGTGTGTGATAAGCTCAAGCGCCTGACGCTAAGGCAGTATTCATGAATCTATCCACGGCTAAATGGATCGTGCCCTGCCCAGCCAAACTGAACCTCTTTCTGGCCGTCGGACTTGTGGATTCGCGAGGATATCACCCCTTACGCACCGTGTTTCAGGCGATCAGCCTGTACGACACGCTAGAGATCGAGATTGCTAAGAAAAACGAAGTCATCTGCGATGATCCTTCCGTTCCGCCTGAGAACACCGTGGCCAGAACACTGCGTCTCCTCGCTGAGGTGATCAACATCCCTCCGCTTAGAGTCACCATCCACAAGCAGATTCCCGCGCAGAGTGGCCTCGGCGGAGGTAGCTCCGACGCAGCCGGGCTCATTCGCGCGGCCATGAAGATCGCAAACCTTCCGATCCCTAAACCGGAGCTTTTCGGCCTCGCACAAACGATCGGAGCGGACGTCCCCTTCTTCCTCCACGGGGGTCGTGCGAAAGCGGAGGGCTATGGAGAGCGCTTGACCGACCTCCCGGACCCGCAGGACGAGTGGTACGTGGTGGCTCGGCCGGAGGTCGGTTGCGATACCAAGGCGGCATTCAAGAGGTTGGATGAGAAGGCTTACGCTTGGCGGGAGTTCTCAAGCAGCGACGAGCTTTACAACGACTTTGAGCGCGTTGCGCCTTGCGAGAGCTTGGAGCTCATCGAGCGACTCCTCGTTCTCGGATCTCGAGATGCCGGTCTTACGGGCTCCGGCTCAGCCGTTTTCGGCAGATTCAGCACACAACAAGAAGCGGAAACAGCCAAGGACAAGCTGCCAAGTCCACAAGCTTGGGTTGCGAGGGCGCTTAGCCGTGCCGAGAGCTTGCGCTTTGAAACGGTAGACGAGCCGGGGTCGTAACAAACCAAGACCTCAGACTTGAAAGGGAGCGGGGTACCTTAACCGCGACATCCAAGCTATGGGCCAGATCATCGACTTCGTCTTGCACCTGGATAAACACATCCAGCATCTAATCCAAGACTACGGCCCGCAGACGTACGCGATCCTCTTTTTCATCATCTTCGCCGAAACCGGTTTCGTCATCTTTCCCTTCCTCCCCGGCGACTCGTTGCTCTTCGCCGTCGGCATCTTCTGCAAGAATCCCGGTGAAGGAGGATACGCGCTGAACTTCTGGGCCGTTTTCTTCCTGCTCAGCTTCGCCGCGATTCTCGGCGACCAGGTGAACTATCGCATCGGCAAGCGGTGGGGACGGCAAATGTTCCGCCACGAACACGCGAGGGTCTTTAAGCGGGCTAATCTCGAGAAGACCGAGGCGTTCTTCGAGAAGTACGGAGCCAAGACCGTCACGATCGCACGCTTCGTCCCCATCGTTCGAGCCTTCGCCCCGTTTGTGGCAGGCATGGGGGCGATGCCGTATGGCAAGTTTTGCGTGTACAGCATTGGCGGTGCTTTCCTGTGGGTGGGAGTTTGCACCGGCGCAGGCTTCCTCGTGGGAGAAGCGGTCGGCGACAAGTTCGAGCTTGCGATTCTCGCCATGGTCGGCATCTCGCTCATCCCAATGATCTTCGAGTTTTTCCGGCATCGGAAGAATAAGAAGAAGCGCTCAATGTCTTAAACTGAACCCGTGGCCCAGAAGCGCTTTTACGACGAGGACGAAGCCGAGCAGATCCTGAAGATCGCTGCCAAGCGAATGGGCAACGTCGGCTCTGTGCCTCGCGATCAGCTTCTCGCCGCCGCCGCTGAGCTCGGCATCTCCGCAGAAGACGTTCAGGAAGCGGAAATCGAGTATCAGAAAACGAAGAACGAACTTGCGGAGCGTCGCGAGTTTGATCTGAAGATGCGCCGGTCATTCTTCAACGGCCTCGCAAGCTACGTTCTGGTGAACAGCGGTTTGCTGGCGCTCGATTTCTTCAAAGACCAGCGTATCTCTTGGGCATACTGGCCGCTCATTATGTGGGGCATCGGCATTGCCTTTCACGCTTACGGCACCTTCGTAAAGAACAGCGAAGACTACGAAGAGGAATTCGACAAATGGCGCATGGAGCGCATGCGGCTCGAACAGGGCTACCCCGAGGCATCGCGGCTCCTGCAGGAGATGTCGGGAAGAATCGACGTCCGCCGGGAGAAGATCGCCGCCATCAAGGAACTGCGAGAGCAAACCGGCATGCAGCTTAAAGACGCCAAAGACGCCGTCGACGAGTATCTGCAACAGCAAGCATAAAGTAGTGCCTTCATCCGTGAAGGCATCTCCCTTTGATCCAACCTAGCCGCTAACCTATGCAAATACCGATGGTTCCCTAAGGGTGTCGGACCTTTGGCTCAGGAGGTTTTGCGGGCGGAATTAGGTTCCTTTTGCACCTGAGCGAGTGTCCGGCAAGGTTCCTGAGCGGAGGGTTGGGATTGCTCTTGGCTCAGGGAAAGCTGCGCTTGTTCTCCACTCTTATAAGGTTTCAAAACGGGATTTTGTCAACCACTTTCGACAGAGTTTCGGAAAAATCTGCAACCGTGGGGCCATCCGTGAAAGCATCTCCTTCGAGAACAGTCCCGGAGGAGATGCCTTCACGGATGAAGGCACTACCTTATGGATTGATCGTAAAGAACGCCTTCTTGCTGATGCCCGCCAGCGTTGCCGTGACTCTCTTGCCCGTCTGAGCGGTCGTCACCGTGCTCGAACTGATCTGGAAGGTCACCGAGCTCTGGCCGGCAGGAATGACGATCTGGCTGGGCGTGTTCAACGCGGTCGTGTCGTCCGACAACGTCACAACCACATCCTGTGCCGCAACGCCCGTGAGCGACACGGTGCAGCTCACCGACTGCCCGCCCGTGAAGCTCTCGGGCATCTGAATCGCCAGGAGCTTCGGCGCGGCGATCTTCACGGACAGTTGCTTCGTGACGCCCCCTAGCGACACCGAGATCCAGGTCGTCTGGTCGGTCGACACCGCGTCGGCGACGATGGCGAACTGCACGCTCGTCTGCCCCGCCGGGACCGTCACCGTTGTCGCAGCCGAGATCAGGTTGCCACCCGTGGTCACACTCACGATTTCGCCACCCGATCTCGCAGGCAGGTTCAGCTCGACGACACCATTGTGCGTTCCACCACTTGGAATCGTGGTGCTGGGCAGAATCCGGAACGACGTAACCGCATACCACGGGCGCAGCGTGAGGTTGCCGGTAACAACAGGGAAGCTGCCTTGCCGGGCATAGATTGTCCGTGTCGTCTCCGTGGCCGTCGGTCTCGTCGTCACAGGAATCTTCAGGCTGGTCTGCCCTTCCGAGATCGTGAACGTCTCCGCCAGCTCCTTGCCCGTGGGCAGGCTGATCAGGTTCGAGTTGTCATAGACCGAGATCGGAATACCGCCGGGCCCTGCCTTGCCGTTAAGCTGCAAAATCACGGTTGCGGGCTTGCCCGCATCCAGTGGATCAGGTGAGCCTGGGTAGGTCACGCGTACCTGCTTGAGCATCGCCGGCACCAGCGTCAGCTCGATCGTCTTGGTTACCGCTCCATAGTGCGCCTCGAGCATCACCGTCGTGTGCTCACTCACCCCGGCGGTGGTCAATGGGAATGAGAGGTTCTTGCCACCCGTCGGCACGGTTACCGACTCTGGCACGGCAACCAATGCTGGATTAGATGACGTAAACGTCACCGTCTCCGGCTGGGTAGCGGTTTTGTAGAGGCTGATAGAGCCGGTGACGCTCGCGCCACCCGCTGCGACTTCCGGCGAAGCCGAGAAACTCACGAGACCCTGCGGGAGAGAAATCTTCACGACGAAAGCGACCATTTCGTCGTCGCCGGTGTCGGGATTCGTTCGGAAAGCGTTGCCCGCGATGGTTTTGCCGTCGGCCGAAACTCCCGTCGCCTCGTAGAGGTGATAGCCGGTGGTGTCGACTCCGTTCGCATTCAGATAGTCCACGAGCCGCATCGACCCCGCGTGGGAGGTCCAGAACAGCGCCTCCGACCGCTCGCCTACCGCAAAGCACTTCCCAACGAGCACCGAACCATCCTGGTTGGCAGCCTTGATCTGGCCGTAGGGACGGCTCGCCGGAAAGGGCACTCGCACCGTCCCCGTGGCATCCGAGTAATACCAGGGCCAGGAATAGCTGCTGTCGAACTGGTTGCCGTAGCCCGCGATGACCTGGCCATTGCCGGAAATCGTCTCGGCATACATGTGTCGAAGAGAGTCCGGGCGAGGCAGAAGATCGTATCCAATTCCCTCGCGATGGCGAAATGCTCGGTGCTTGAATTCAGAGCCTCCACCATCGTTCACATAGCCGACGAATGTGTTGCCATCCCAAGAAACCGCGCTCGGGCGGCCGCCAGAGAGATATTGAGCGAAGGAGCTGACGCTGCCGTTCCGCCATACATACCAGCGAAACTGTTGAGGGTCGTTGGGATCGTCCGTGTAAGTCCCGCTTCCGAGCCCAACCATCACGCTGCCGTCGTAATTGATCGCGGTCACCTCGGGCTTGTTGTAACCTGAGGTGCCCGACACGAGAGAAATCGGCTCGAACAGCGCCGCCCAAGAATTATTCCCATAGTGGTCGTCGATAAAGCCCTCGACCAAGCCAAAGACCTTCGAGCCATCCCCCGAGATCCCGAAGGCTCGCGAGCTGTTCTTCGCGGGTGGCGAATTCGCCAAGTCGCCGAGCAAAGTCGATGACCACACGCCGTTGATCCGCGAGAACGTCAACGCTTCCGTCTCTGGGCCGAAATTCGCGTGGTTCTGCGGCCACCACATGTAGCGGCGCCCTGAGATCCGATTTCCATCGGCCGAGATGCCCGTGGCGTAGGATTCGCAAAAGCTGACCCCTTCCGGCCGAGGCACCAGCGCGTTGAACGGGGTGAAGCTGAATTCTCCAAAACTGACGAGAGGGAAGGCGCACCCGAGCAAGGTGAGCGCGAAACGTGAGCAGAATTTCATAAGGCAGTACCTATGGGGAACATTTATTGTGCCTTATAGAAACGCATATATGTATATGATTCCTTAATCTTCCTTGTATTAAAACGATCTGCAAATGCAGGAGCGTAGCTGTAAAAAGCATGGTCCTGGGCCCTCCGAAGCTCGGCCGAACATTTTGAGTCTAAAGGCCCAGTGGCTTCTGCTTTCCCTTGTGGAAGACCAACCTAGGAGATTCTTATGATGCTTGTGAAAAGATTGAAAGCCTTCGCCGCGTGCGGGCTTCTCGCGTTGGGCCTAGCGATCATCGGTTGTGGTGGAGGCGGAGACGACGGCACCACCGGCAGCGGCGGACGAGGCACGATGAACGTGCGTCTGGCCGACGCCCTCGATCCGACGATTACAGCCTTGGTCATCAACGTCACGCGAGTAGAAGCGAACGTCGACGGCGGCTGGCAAAGTATTCCGGTGCAAGAAACGGAAGTCGACTTGCTCGACCTTGTCAAGAACGACATTCTGCTGGCGACAGGCGACGTACCCGCCGGCCACTACAACCAGGTTCGCGTTTTCATCGACAGCGCCACCGTCACCGACTCGGAGGGAACGCATAACGTCACCATCCCGAGCAGTGAGCAGACCGGCATTAAGCTGAACGTCAATGCGGATATCGAGCCGAACCAGATCGTCACCCTCTTGCTCGACTTCAACGTCGACAAGTCCCTGATCAAGACCGGTAGCGGCGTTTACAAGCTCAAGCCAGTTATCCCCGTCGTCGTCAAGGTTCTCTCGGGCACCATCACCGGAATGGTTCACGACTCGGCCGGCGCAGTGGCTCCCGACACGCACGTTCGAGCGATCTACACGGGTGGCGGCAACTATCCTGACGGCACCGAAGTGAACACGAACTACACGCTGGACGACGGAACGTTCAAGCTCTGGGCGCTCCTGCCCGGAACCTACACCCTTGAGTTCTCCAGAACCGTCGGAGAGACGACTGAAACTAAGACGGTAGAGGGCGTGGTCGTCACCGCCAACAGCAACACCGATGTCGGAATGGTCATGCTCGAGTAGCTGAAAATCTCGACTCACAATCACCGGCGCAGGTGCAACTCACCTGCGCCGTTTTCGTCAAAAGTGGCACCGTAGCGATTCTGGGAGAGACTGAATAGAGTGATCGGGTTTTTAGTGGCTGCTGCCTCCTTCGCACCCGTTGCGAGGGCGAATACCGCTGTCGGATACGAAACGTTCAAATCCGGCGGGCGACGTTATCACGCGGTAAAAGCTGATCTTGCCTCGGGGCTCGTTTCCGCCGAGACGGTTTACGCCGACAGGCTCGTGTCTCCTTGGGCGCTCGTCACGCGCTCCTATCCGATCGCCGCTATTACGGGCACCTTCTTCGCCCCTCAAGACGGCACCCCCGTCGCAGACGTCCTTGTTGACGGTGCGCTCGTTGCGAGAGGGAATCGAGGATCCGTGTTGGGCGTCACCGATTCGGGCGAGATTGTCATTGCGGACAAGGGCTATCGGCGGAAATTCGACTGGTCCGGCATCAAGTACGGCCTTCGCGGAGCTGTCCGCCTGATTTCCAACGGCACGGTCAATCCGAATCCCAGGGCCCAAAGGTTCCGAGACCCCCGAATTTGGGGAAGAGCTGCCCGAACCGGCGTTGGGGTCGATAGCCGCGGCAAGCTTGTAATGGTGGCGACCAAGCAAAGCGTAACGCTTAGCGAACTCGGCCGCGCCATGCGGAAACAAGGCGTCGTGGACGCCGTGAGTCTCGATGGCGGCGGGTCGACTTGCTTGTATTACATGGGAAGGATGGTTGTTTCAACGCCGCGCAAGCTGAGCAACATGTTCGTGATTACCAATACAACTGGGCTCTAGGCGATCTGTATACTGAGTCCTCAATGACTCGCTCCAGCCGAATTGCTCTCGGGGCTGCGCTTGCCGCTCTCCTTGGCGGATGCACCCCCACCCCTGAAGCTCAGCCGCCAAAGGTAACAAGTGCTCCTCCAAAGGTAGTGGCCCCCGCCGGTCCCACAATATTGGAAGGAAAAGGAGCGCAGATCAAAGCAAGCGCCACTGAGTGGATCGCGAAGTGGAGCTTCGAAGCCCCCCGCCCAGTGAATCTCTCTGGGTCGTTTGGTGAGGTCAACGTCAAATTTGATACAACGAGGATGTCCGAACAGGTCGGAGATCACGCCGTGTCCGGCACGATAACGCTGACGCTCAAGCGGGAGCCAACGGAGACAAATTCCAGCATCCAGGTGATGGAAATGCGGAAGGACGGAGAGCCACCTTCGTACAGCACTTACTACACCGGCAAGCCACCGGTGCTCGCTGGCAAGCTTAACGAAGTTCTCCGTAGCGACTGGAAGGAAGGCTCCAAACCAATCCCATCCGAATGGGTGCTGTTCTCCTACAAGGAAAAGGGAGCTTGGCATCCGGTGAAGTTCAAAGTTGCCTACCCGGCCGAATCCAAGCCCACCACAGCTCCGCAATTCCAGGGAAGCGTCAAGTAGCTGTTTGGCGCGGTACCTTTAGGTCGTGATTCCCGGCAAGCCTCGTGAATGGCAGAGCTTCTTCGACTCGCACGCGGCGGCTTACGAGGAGAATCCCTTCACGAAGCACACCGCCGCCGAAGTCGATTTCTTCCTTTCGCTTTATCCGATCGTTGCGGGCGCATCGATTCTGGATGTCGGTTGTGGCACCGGCAGACATAGCATCGAGCTTGCTCGGCGGGGCTTTCAGGTAACAGGGCTCGATCTCTCCTCCGGCATGCTTGACCAGGCGAGAAAGAACGCCGGCAGCCTGCCAATCGAGTGGGTTCAAGCTGACGCTACCGATTTCGATCTCGGTTCAAGGTTTGATGCCGCCATCTGCCTCTGTGAGGGAGCGGTCGGGCTCATCGAGAAGGGCGAGGACGCGGAGCGCCACGATTTGGCAATCTTTCGCAACATCGCGCAGAGCCTGAAGCCCAACGCCCCCTTCCTGCTTACCGCGCTGAACGCCTACTCGACGATCCGCCAAATGTCGGATCAGCACGTGATCGAAGGGCGCTTTGATCCCGCCACCATGGTGTCCAGCTACCAAGACCAGTGGGACCTTCCCGACGGTGCAAGGATGATGACCATCTACGAACGCCTCTTCATCGCCCCCGAGGTAGTCAAAATGCTCACCTCAGGCGGGTTTACAGTCGACAACGTGTACGGCGGAACCGCCGGCTACTGGTCGCGAAGACCTTTGAGCCTCGACGAAGTCGAAGCCATGTACGTCTGCCGCCGTCGGTAATTAACCTTGCTCAGACAGTTCATGATTCACCGCGCGAGATCATCCGTAATGTAGTCGCGTGATGGCTCGTGCCCGCGTCCAGCCCCTCTCCGCCAACACCGCAGAGCGCCGTTTGCGGGACCTGCGCACTCGTTACCGGGCGGTCGAA
>JBGGMI010000014.1:0-3548 GCA_041288075.1 Fimbriimonas sp. | reverse complement strand
CGAGATCCTTCGAGAACTACGATCTCATCTTTGGATGAGCCGGCAGGGGGCGATCGTGGAGCTGGAGCTACCGACGGAGGAAGCGGACAGAGCCGCTGTGGGATCTCTCGGCAGCTTGGAGCTGCTGGCGGAGGATCTGATCAGGCGAGAGTCCGGAGAAGAGACCAAGTCGCAGTGGAAATTGGCTCTTGTGCCCGGAGTGTTGCTCCTGATCGCTCATGCTTCACCGTTCGTTTCCTTACTTTCTCGGGCCTACTTGCCTTCCGCAATCGTGCTTTGCGAGTGGCTAACGCTGATTGCGTTTGTGGCGGCGGTCGTGCGATCGCGACGCTGGTTGATCGCGCCGATGGCCGCGTGGCTCTTGGCGGCGACTCTGCTACTGGGTATCGGGGCCACTACCTTTATGAACAGGGTGCAAGGAAACGCTGGCGTCAGCGAGTTGCGAGAGAGGTACACGCGAGCGATTGCAGGTGATTCGGCAAGCTTGCCGCGAGAAGGCGGGGCTTACCTTGCTCCGGTTACTCGACAAGTTTCGTATTCGTCGCGGCTGATGTTTATGCCGACCACGTATGTGTCAGCTCCCGAAGACCGACTTGTTGAAGCTCCGATGGGCACCTTGGCCGAGGCCAAGGCGGCTTGGGCTAAGAATGGACCGGCTTATCTCAGGCAGATTGATGAGGGATTCCATGGACTGCCTACGAACGCCCGCCCCGTCGAGCGAGCAGCATTCGCGATCCCGAGAGTCGTGGCGGCATTCTCTTACGAGATGTGCGTGTTCACGACGGTCAACGCGCTCGGACTGCTGTTGGTGAACCGAAGACGGCGGAGGCGAGCAACGATGCGAATCGCCTCATGACGGTTTTTCCAGAACGGACGGCGACATGAACCCCCCTCACCTCGAGTTTCTGGCCGCAGTAGAGGAAGGCTTGGCGAAGCATGTCGCGCCCGATCGGTCGGCGGAAATCGTGCGCGAGCTACAGTCGCATCTTTGGATGAGCCGGCAAGGCGCCATCGAGGAACTGCATATGTTGCCCGAGGAGGCGGACGCGACTTCGCTAAGGCTGATGGGATCGCCGCAGCTCTTGGTGGAGGATTTGATTCGCCGCGAGTCGGGTGTCGAGTCGAAGCCGGCTTGGAAGTTGGCGATCGTGCCAATAGTGTTCCTGGTGATCTCGCAAGCGGCTCCCTGGTGGTTTTCGTTCACGGGCGACTTCGAGCGGTATTGGATTGCGGAGTTGCTCTACTATCCGGTGCTGCTCTCGTTTTGTTGGGTGGTGTGGCGGTCTCGGCGATGGCTCATTGCTCCCATGGCGGTGACTCTCGTCGCCTGCACGCTGGCAATCGGCGCGACGATGGTCATGGCTCCCGTCTCGCTCTTCTATGGCAAGTCCAGTCGCGAAGCCTTGGCGGGCTACGACCGGGAGTTGAAGGAAGGGGCAACGGCCAAATTGCAAGCTGAGCGGTGTATAAGGGGCGACCTTGGCGCCATTCGACAAGGGGGGCAATTCATTGCCCCCGAGCTGGCTCCGACTTCCGGCGCGCTGCACTTGCCATACCTTCCTTTCTCGATTCCTACCAGCAGCGAGCCTCGATGGTACGGCCAGAGGCAGTACAAGTCGCTCGAGGAAGCGCAAGCGCGATGGAAGCTTTACGGAGCCAGCTACTTGCGTCAAATTGCCCAGGAGCGGCAGATGGTCCTGGACAATATCGCGGCAGTTCGGAATGACAGTTTCTTATCCCGCGTGAAGACGGTTCGTTTCGAGAACTTGGCGTTGAACTTGAGCTATCACTTGGTGATGTTGACGGCGGCGAATGCCGGGGTGCTGGGGTTGCTGAAGCGGCGACGACGGAAGAAGGCGAATGCTCGGTTGGTCTTGTAGCGTTTTGGTGTCTCGCTTGGAGGTCACAGGGCGTTGGAGGGCGGTAATTCCCCTCCCTACACTCCCCCATTTTCTCGCGAGATACCTGATTTGCAGGCTCAGTTCCTCGCCACGGAAAATAGGGGAGGAGCCCGGAGGACTTATGAAGCGCGCTCGATAGGACTCGAACCTACGACCCTCAGCTCCGCAAGCTGATGCTCTATCCACTGAGCTACGAGCGCATGGTCTTGACGACTGCTCTTTATACCTCAAAGGGGGGCTCTCCTCGCCTCATTTGGACTATTCAGATGGCCCCAAATGCCCTTCAATCTACGGGATTCTTGTTATCCTAATCTCATGAAATCCAGCAACGCATCCTTCTTGCCGATAGGGCTTGCGTTGGTGGTCACGATGGTGATTGGCTGGGTGTCGAAGAAAAACCCAACTCCGGCCATCCCCGATCCGACACCTCCGGCGATTACCGTCCAGCAGCGAGCGGCAGGGAGTGGAAACGTGCCGGAAGCTCTGGTCGGAACGATGGATTGGACCGTTCCGGTGGAAGCGGCGGCTTGGGTGAGTTTCGATTCTTATCTCGACGGCAAAAAGAGACCTCCCGAGAAAGGGGTGTTTCAGATGAAGTTCGTCGCTCGCGACGAAGAGGGTCGGGAATGGCCGATGTGGTTCGACCACAGCACCACGACGACGTACGCGATGATTCCTAAGGGAGTCCCGGCTTTGCCCAAACGGCTCATGATCGAGTGCTCCGCGGGCGGTATCCCGCTCGGCGTTTGGAAAGTGCCGCCGCTGGCCAAGCCGGTTCGACGGCTGACTGCCGCCAATATCGGGCCGAGTCCTGAGAGGGACTATCCAGGCTGGTCGATTACGCCACAGATCTATTTCACGTCCGGAGGCGCGAACGCAAACATCGGGGTCGAGGTGAAGGCGCTCGAGGCGAAGGATGGGGAGTCGGTGTATGCCGTGATTCTTGGCCACAGCTACGGCCGGCACAATCCGGGCAAGGGCGCGGGAGCGTTCATCAGGGTGCCGTCCTTCTTTCTTCCGTATCTGGATCTTGTCGACCTCGAGGTGGTTCGCAGCAGGAACTTGGACTACCGCGTGAACGTGCCCATACGCGGGGGCCGTGTGGAGACGCTTGGGCTAGCCAGAGCGGCCGTTCTCGATGCCCCTTCATCGGTGCCACTGGATGCAACGCACCGACTGGTCTTCCAGTCGGCCAGGGAAGGTCTACGCGTGTCCGTCGATGGTTTGGATGATCGGATGTATTCCATCGGATCTGCTCGTGCCGATGGGCAACGCGTGCGGGTCCAGAAGCGGGACGGGCGGGGGTCCGCGAGAATCATCGTCAATGCCCCTGCGACCGGAGACGACATTGCCCCCTTTACGCTGAGTATCGAGTGCCGGATCTATAGGATGGAACCGCCGAGGCGTTACGTGATGAAGCTCGATCGCAGTAAGGCGGTCGAGGTTCGTGGCTAGCTCTTGAGGTCGCCTCGATTCGAGCCGGGAACGGTCTTGAATCCCATCCGCTCATAACCTCGCTTGATCGCGGGACTTGAATTGGAGAGCTTCCAGATGAGGCCGGATCGCCGGTTTTCGACGGCGAGGAGCATCATGCCGAGGTCGATGCCGATGACGTCCGGATCGACCCAATCTCGGGAAGGATTCACT
>JBGGMI010000013.1:0-13508 GCA_041288075.1 Fimbriimonas sp. | reverse complement strand
TTCCAAAAGCATCGTTCCCGTACGTGCCGGTATTCGTGTATCCGCCGATCTGCTTCTTCAAAACGCTGATGGCATCGAGCGCAGTCTTGCTCGCATCCTGCACCACCCGCGTGGACGATCCAGACATTGCGTCCATCCCCTGAATCTCTCGCAGCATCCGCTCCGAGTCCGCATCCCCGATCATGTTCTTAACATCGGCAAGGCTCGCAAAGCAAGGAATGCTCGCCTGTTTGCCCACCAGGGAAAGAGGCTTCTCTGTCGACAACCCAAGCGCCACGACCGGGTCGAGTGGGTGCTTGGCCGCCTGAATGTCGAAGTGCCGCCCAATCCAGCCGCCTTTGCCGCGACCTTCCAAGCTGCCCGCCTGCCAGACATCCATGCTCTGGAAGTGCGACCGGCTCGCCTTGGGATAGCCAACGTTCTGAACAATCGCGACCTTCCCCTGCTTGAACAGCTCGTGAAGCCCCGACAAAGCCGGATGCAAGCCCATGTTCTCATCGAGCTTCAGAACCTTGGAATCGGGCACGCCCAGGTTCGGCCTGAAGTTGTAGTAAAGCTTGTTGGCGTAGGGGATGACCGTGTTCAGGCCATCGTTGCCACCCGACAATTGGCAGACGACCAGCACCGTGTCCGAAGCCGCCTTGACCCCTTTCGCCTGCCGAAGCACGTCCGCATGAGCAATGGAAGAGAGCCATCGAGGAGCCACAAGCCCCACCGCGATCATGCCTCCGCTCTTGATAACGTCTCTGCGCGAGAATAGATCGTTCATTGCTTCTCCTCAATAGACCTTGGCATGTAGGGCGATAACGAACCAGACCGTTCCGAGTTCACCTGGAATGGTAACCTCCGCCGATGCAGCGAGAGAAGACAGGCGCTTGGCCCTATCTCTCCGCCGCCACGTTGGCCCTTCTGGTTCTGTTCGTATTCTGGGCTCTCCAGAATTATGGCCCCGAAAGCACCATTCGTCGATTTCACGGGGTGGTTGCACACATCTGCACCTATCTGCCTCCCGAACAGCCATACGATCCCCGTCTTTTGAGGCGCGAGGACTATGTCGAGCTTGCTCATCTCACCGGAGGCGCTCAAAATTCGAAAAGCCTGGCCGGGCTGGTCGATGGCGTCAGAGGATCCATCTACTTCCGGCAAACGTTCAGCATTGCGCGCAATGACTACAAAACCACCCGCCACACCCTCGTCGTTGTCGTCTACAAATCCAGAAAGGGTGAACAAAACGCGGCCGTTTACGTGGTCGATAAACCTGATCAGAGCTGGATCATCAACGCCGGCGACACCGCCCTGCTCCTGAAGAATCTAAATCCTCGGTCTCGGTCCATGTTTTAAGGCTAAAATGTCTAATTAATGAAGCTGTCTGGGCGCGCTAGCCTTATGACCATCGTGGCTGTCGCCGCCATCCTTCTGGTGGTTGGCCTTTTCCTCTTCTCAAAGGAGTCCCTCTCGTCGGTTGCCACCCGCTTTCTGCAAGCACTTGACGCAGGGGACGTCGCAACCCTCACCAAGATGAGCTACCTCGACAAAGACACCGAGGAAGAGATGCGCAAGAAGTGGGATTTCGCGGTCAACAAGGCGGGCAGGTTCTACCGTTTCCGATACGAGATCACGGCCGCACGCCAAGTCTCCCCCGACTCGGCCCAAGTGTCGATGCAGTTCATAAAGGATGCGCTCAACCCAAATGCCTTTCCCGAAAAAATCGACCTGCCCTTGGTAAAGGTTGGCGGGGAATGGAAGGTGGACGTGAAGGCGATGAGCCGCGATATGTATCCGGCGCTTCCAAGGTAGGCATGAGGAAGAAAGCTTCGGAGACCCGGCTCTACCGCACCGAGATGAACGACCGGATTCTCAACTCGGGCTTTAAGGAGTTCAACAAGTTCTTCGCTCTCGACGCCAACGCGTACCAAGAGGGTGCCATCACCGTGAAGAACAAAGAACTCATGGGGCTAGTTGGATCGATGGTCCTCCGCTGCAACGACTGCATCTTTTATCACCTCGACCGATGCGTCACGGAAGGCTGCTCGAAGCAGGAGATCATGGAAGCAATGCACATAGCGCTGGTCATCGGCGGCTCCATCGTGATCCCGCATCTCCGCTACGGTTTTGAAATGCTGGACGAGTTAATCGCGGAAGTTCCTGCCTGATGGACCCCCACCATCCCGCCTTAGTTGTTACAATCGACACAGTGGTGAGGCCCGAGTCCGCGTAATGTGGTTCCCCAGCATTCTCCTAGTGTTCGGCAGCCTCTTCTTCGTAGCCGCGGAGTATGCCCTCGTGGGCTCCCGCAAAAGCCGACTGGACACCCTCGCAAAGCAAGGCAACAAGAGCGCAAAGCGAATCTCGAAAGCACTCGATAACGTGTCAACGTACGTCGCCACCAGCCAGGTGGGCATAACGATGATCGGCATCGGCGTAGGTTCGATTACCGAACCTTACGTGACCGAAAGCCTGAAAGAGGTCTTCTCGCAGGTCGGCCTAACCCTTGGCGTTTCGCCCGCAGTAACGAAAACCCTGGGCTACGCGATCAGCTTCTTCCTTGTCACCTTTGTGTTGGTTGTCGTCGGCGAGCTTTGCCCCAAGTACTACACGCTGCGCCACGCCGAGAGAGTCGCACTCCTGACATTCCCCCTCATGCGGCTCATCACGGCCGTGCTCTATCCCATTGCCTGGTTAGCGCAATCGACCTCGGCAATTCTGCTGAAGCCGCTGGGCGTGGACATACGTAAGAGCG
The DNA here is from genome assembly GCA_041288075.1 of Fimbriimonas sp. Classification (GTDB taxonomy): domain Bacteria; phylum Armatimonadota; class Fimbriimonadia; order Fimbriimonadales; family Fimbriimonadaceae; genus Fimbriimonas. The sequence goes on along the minus strand of JBGGMI010000013.1, from coordinate 10,768 downwards.
ACTCCGAGGCCGTGCCAAAGGAGGAGCTCTACCTACTCGTGCAAGCTGGCAGCCAAGAGGGATTGCTCGATCGAACCCAGGCAGAAATGCTCTCCAGGGCGCTCAAACTGGACGTCCTCCATGCCCGGGACATCATGATCCACCGGTTAGATATGAAGTGGGTGGATGCGTCACTCGACCGAACGGAGCTCCATCAAAAACTAAAGGAGATTCCTTTTAACCGACTGCCGGTGTGCCGAGGCGATATCGACGATCTGATCGGCATCATTTACGTGCACGACGTGGTGAAGCACTGGGATGACGAAGACTTCACAATTGAAAAGATAGTCCGCCCAGCGGTCATGGTCCCCGAGAATCTCTCTCTGGATCGTATCGTCGAGACTATGCGAACCGACAAGACCCAGATGCTGATCGTGATGGATGAGTACGGCGGCACCAGCGGACTTGTGACGCTTGAAGACGTCGTTGAAGAGGTCTTCGGCGAACTAGAAGACCGCCTCGAAAGTGAGCGCCCCGTCATCGAGGAATTCCGCGGCGGCCGTGTGTCAGCCAGAGCTGAAGTCCGAATCGACGAGCTTGTTACCCGGCTGAAACTTGATTACGAGGTGGGCGATGACACCCGAACCCTCGCGCAAATCATCGTCGACAACCTTGAGCGGATCCCACGCCCTGGCGACTCGGTAGAAACCGACCTTGGCATACTCCGGGTGGAAAACATGGCTCGTCGCCGAGTCACTCGGGTCACGGTGCAACTGAAGGCGCCATCCCCCATCGAGGAATAGGCGCTTAGATGAACTCGTTGATCGAGTTCTCAAGCCGCTCTTGCCTTCCGGCTTGCTCGAACCTACCGCCGCACACGGTAACTGATGATCGGCGATAATCGACTTCGGATGTCGAGACTTCACGATCTGGTGATGGCACAGGACATCGAGGGCGTCCGCTCTTTTATGCGATCTTTTCCGAGCAAGATCGACAAACCGGATGAATCTGGATCAACTCCCCTTGCGTTCGCGATCAGCGCATGGAGGCCTTCGCTCCCGATCATCGAGATGCTGCTCAAGGCAGGCGCGAATCCCCAAGCGCCCTGCCCACGCGAATACACGGGATCAGTGGTTCTGGCGGCAATAAAGACTGGCAACGTGGAGGTGGTTCGGTTGCTGAAGGAGCACGGGGGTGACCTGCATTTCCGAGACGCTCATAACTACACCGCCATGTTGAACGCAGTGCACGGTCGTGGTGACCGCATGCCGATGGTGCTCTACCTCGTGAGTGAAGGAGTGGAGCTCAATGCGGTTTCCTCCTACGCGGAAACACCGATCAGGTCTGCGTATCGCCTCCACCGATTCGAAGTTGTCAAGGTCCTGATTGAGGCCGGTGCGGATGAGTCTCCGCTGAAGTGGACCCGCTTGATGCGTGCGGTCACCATTGGCTCTCGGGCAGAAATCGACGTAGCGCTTGGCGACAATGTCGAGCTCGAAGCTACAGACGCCTTCGGCCAAACGATCCTTGAACTTGCCTTCCTACGAGCTGACTTTGCAACGGCGATGACCTTAGTCGGCATGGGAGCGGCGATGGATCTCGATCGACTACTGCACTGCGCGGTCATTGGCGGCAATACAGAGGCTGTGAGTTGGCTCCTGGATCATGGCGCCGAAATAGAAGCCCTCGATGCCATCCACGCAACACCCCTTGCCGCGGCCGCGCAGTCAGAAGACGTTGACATGGTGAAACTGCTTCTAAGCCGCGGCGCGGAACCCGGTTCGGCGATTGAGGATGTGGACTCCGAGTCTGAGAAGAGTGCTGCCATCTTGCAAGCGCTCGTGGATCACTCTCCAGGCCTAGTGGAGCTCGACCACGAGAGAAAGCGCTTCCTACTCGGCTTGGGAGAGATCAGCGAAGGGCCGTTACTCGGTATCTCCACTCGGGATTACCTCGCAGGAAGGAGTCCGGTGGAGGGGCGCTACAACCCGGAAGACATCACCCAACCGTTTCGTGTTGCAATGATTCGAGCTGGAGTTAACGCGTACTGCGCAAGGAAGAGGTTTGATGAGGGGAAGCTCCGCTCCTACACCCCGCGTGTGGACCCGGTATGGTGCGCGCAGCGCTTCGGGCAAAGCTACACGAGAATGCCCGATGGGCGCGTAATTCTCATTGCCGGCGAGCACGAAGACTCCTACGACCCGGACTTCTGCATCTACAACGATGTATTCGTGTTTATGCCTCATGGAGAAATCACGATCTACGGGTATCCGTATTCAGTTTTTCCGCCGACGGATTTTCATAGCGCCACCCTGGTCGGCGATGCAATTTTCATTGTCGGTTCCCTGGGGTATGCGGAGCAGCGTGGGGGTCCGACGCCGGTGTTCCGACTGGATACGAACACGTATGCGATCGAGCGCATCATCTGTTCTGGTAGGGATCCAGGTTGGATTTACGACCTCAAAGCCACCCTAGTCGATCGACATCTCCTACGAGTTCGCCGCCCATCGACGGCTACCAAGAGGGTATTGGACAAGAAGCGGTGGGAAGACGTTGACACGTTCGAACTGGACCTCGATACCAGGGTTTGGAAGGAGCTCTAGAGAGGGCCACGCGAACGGTGCGAGCAATCCATAGTTTTCCTAAAGGAATTCGTTGATCAGGTTTTCGAGCCGCTCTTGCCTTCCAGATTTTCTCACCGGTTCGCCATTCTCGCGAACGAGCTTCTCGCAGTCCTCGAATGTCGCTGAACCGCCACGTATGGAACGACCGAACTGATCTTCCCAGCCCGCGTATCGTTCATTCACCAGAGAATCCAGCCGTCCATCTTGCTTGATGGCGTGGGCGATCTCAAGACCACGAGCGAACGCGTCCATGCCGCCAATGTGGGCGTGGAATAGGTCTTCCGTGTCGTGCGACTGTCGTCGCACCTTTGCGTCGAAATTCAGTCCCCCCGTCGTGAACCCGCCCATCTCCAGAATCTCCGCCATGATCTGCGCGGTCAGGTAGATATTTGTTGGGAATTGGTCCGTGTCCCAGCCGAGCATCGGATCGCCCGTATTGGCGTCCACGCTTCCGAGAATCCCGGCTTCTCGCGCCACCCGCATCTCGTGCAGCATCTCGTGGCCGGCGAGCGTCGCGTGGTTCGTCTCCAGGTTCAGCTTCAGGTGATCCATGAGATCGAACTCACGCAGGAAGTTGAGACATGCCTCCGCGTCGCTGTCGTACTGGTGCTTCGTGGGCTCCATCGGCTTTGGCTCGATGTAGAACTGGCACTTGAAGCCGATTCGGTTCTTGTAGTCGACTGCCATGTGAAGCAGCCTTGCGAACTGCTCTCGCTCCTGGCCGATTCTGGTGTTGAGAAGCGTGTCGTATCCTTCGCGACCTCCCCAGAAGGTATATCCCTGCCCGCCGAGCGCCTGGGTGGCGTCGATGGCGTGTCGGACCTGAGCTGCGGCATAGGCGAACACGTGAGGGTCGGGGTTGGTGGATGCGCCTGCCTGATATCGAGGGTGGCTGAAGAGGTTTGCGGTGCCCCAGAGGAGCCGAACGCCCGTCTCTTCCTGCTTCTTTCGAGCATGCTGCACGATGGCGTCGAGGTTCTTGCAGGACTCGTCGAAATTAGCGCCCTCAGGAGCGATGTCCCGGTCGTGGAAGCACCAGAAATCGACCCCGAGTTTGGAAAAGAACTCGAAAGCGGCATCCATCGTGTCGCGAGCTCGTTGCAGGGGATCGCTCGCCTTTTCCCACTGGCGATCCATCGTGGGCGCGCCAAACGGGTCCATGCCGGTGCCCTTGAAGGTGTGCCAGTAAGACACCGCAAAGCGAAAATGATCCCGCATCGTCTTGTCGCCGACGACGCGATCTGGATCGTAGTGCTTAAACGCGAGCGGATTCTTACTCTCCCGCCCCTCAAACCGAACTCTCTCCGACACCTCAGGGAAAAACGCCATCGGAGAATCCTAGCATTTTGGGGAGGTTGTGTAAGGACGCCTAGGCTGCTTTCACTTCGACCCGGCCGACTTCCGTCTCTGGCTGCGGAATCGGCTCGCCAGCCTGCCGCATGGCTTCGAGGTGAATCTCGACTGCCTCGATGACGTTCCGTTGGCACTCGTCTAGCGTCCAACCCGCACTCGTGCATCCGGGAAGGTCCGGCACATACGCTGCCCAGTTTTTCTTCGCCCTTTCGTAAACGACCGCGTAGTTCATCTCGGATCCCATTTTAAGCGAGAGCCCCGTGGGCGAACCACCTAGCTGCCGTCTTTCCAGCGTCCTTACCACCTTACTGCCTTACCCCGTTATCCGCCTTCCTCACAACTTCGCTAAACTAAAACCAGAACCATCATGATTAGGCAGATAATTTGCGCGCTCGACACTTCGAACCGGGACGAGGCGGTCTCTACCGTCAAGAAACTGAAAGGACACGTCGGAGCGTTCAAAGTAGGCCACGCGCTCACGCTGCCCCACGGCCTCGCGGTCCTGGAAACGCTCAAAGAAGCCGGCGCAACCAGAATCTTCCTCGACCTCAAATTCCACGACATCCCGAACTCCGTTGCCCTTGCAGTAAGAGAAGCGGCCAAGCATGGAGTGTGGATGATGACCGTGCATATCTCCGGAGGACCCGCAATGCTTCAGGCGGCGGTCGAGGAAACGAGGAACTACGACGAACCCGAGCGGCCGTTGATCGTCGGCGTCTCCGTCCTCACCTCCCTCGACCAGCACATTCTCACCGACTGCCTCGGCGTAAGCCGCACGATCGAGGAGCATATGGTCCAGCTCTCCAAGCTCGCAATTGAATACGATCTCGACGGAGTCGTCTGCTCCCCTCAGGAGGTTAAGCCGATAAGGAATGCCTTCGGCCACAACGGCATCATCGTCACCCCGGGCATCCGCCTGACCCAAGGAGACACGCACGACCAGAAACGCACGGGCGATGCGGGCCAGGCACTGAAAGATGGAGCGGACTACCTGGTGGTCGGACGCGCGCTCAGCCACAGCAACGACGTCGAGCAGACCCTGGAGCAGTTCCGAGCCGTTGCGGCCTGAGCGGAAACGCACCTGGCATAAGAGCCTGCTGCAGTGGTACGACCAGCACGGCCGATCGATGCCCTGGCGTGAGACGCGCGACCCCTATGGCATCTGGGTGAGCGAGGTGATGCTGCAGCAGACGCAGGTCGCCACGATGACGCCTTACTACGACCGCTGGATGGGTCGATTTCCGACCTTCCAAGCACTTGCGGCGGCGGATGAGCAGGAGGTGCTGGCGCATTGGCAGGGCCTAGGCTACTATCGCCGAGCACGCAACCTTCTCCTGGGAGCTCGAAAGATATGCGTAACCGGTGTCCCGAAAACCCGAGAGGAGTGGCTTGCCGTTCCGGGCGTCGGCCGTTACACAGCGGGCGCGCTCTCCTCGATCACGTTGGGCTTGGCGGAGCCGGTTGTCGACGGCAACGTTGAGCGGGTTTACGCTCGAATGGCCAAAGACCCGGCAGTTGGGCGCGAGCTTCACGAGAATGCCTGGAAGTGGGCAGCCAAGCACATGGACCCGCAGCGGCCCGGCGATTGGAACCAATCGCTCATGGAACTCGGCGCGACAATCTGCAAGCCGCTCAACCCCAACTGCCCGCTATGCCCGGTGAAGCAGTGGTGCTGCGCCTTCCAGACCGGACGCGTGTCAGAACTGCCCACGAAACCTATTAAGCAGAAGGCGATTCAGATTCGCCAGCACGTCTGGGTGCCGGAGCACAATGGTCTGCTCGGCGTGCGGCAGATTCCGGGCGGCCAATGGTGGGAGGGGATGTGGGAGTTTCCGCGTGCCCTCGAGGAGGAGGAACTGAGAGAAGCAGTGGGTGCCGGTTGGCCTCTAGCCCTAGGCACGATTCGGTTCTCCGTCACCCGCCACCGAATAACGATGCTTGCCTCGCTGATTCGTTGCGAGGAGCCAGCCGAGGGACTGAAGTGGCTTCCCATTGAAGAGCTCACCAGCCTGCCCATGCCCGCTCCCCAGCGACGCGTGATCAAGTTGGCGCTCCCGATCCTTGGAACATCGTAGGCCCTGCGGTATCTTCTATCCATGCCCGAGGAATATCAGGGAGACGAGCCGGAGAATCTTGAGGAGCCGCCTCCGTTCTTTCCCTACGACGGCACCTTGCCGCAAAGGGAGCCTGGGGCGATGGGCGAACCCGTAGAGGTCCGCATCGAGGGCGTCTTCGCCCATGAGACCAACGGGGCGATCTCGCGGTTCGTGCTTCTGTCAGACGAGCTGGATCGTCGGCTGCCGATCCTGATCGGGCCCTTCGAGGCTCAGGCGATTCAATTGGTCGTGGAAGGCACGAGGCCCGACCGCCCGATGACCCACGATCTCATCCGCAACGTCATCGAGCGCTTGAACGGAACGATCGATCGCGCCGTGATCGACGACTTCTGGAACACGATTTACTACGCCAAGATTTACATTCAGCACGGCGACGAAGAGATCGAAATCGACGCCCGCCCTTCCGACGCGATTGCACTGGCCGTCCGTTTTGATGCACCAATCTTCGTAGCCGAGGGAATTCTCGAAGCAGCGATGGAAGAGTGAGCTTCCATCCCTAGCCTTACCCGCCTTACCCGCCTCGCCCACCTCACTCAAAGAGACGCTGCACCCTTCCCCTTCCCGCTTTCGTATAGGTTCCTTGAATGACCCCGAAGATCATTGAAGCCAGAGGCCTCAGCAAAGACTATGTAATGGGCGACCAGGTCGTGCATGCGCTGCGCAGCGTCGACGTCACCATACACGAGGGCGAGTTCGTGGCGATCATGGGGCCCTCGGGCTCGGGCAAGTCCACTTTCATGAACCTGGTCGGCTGCCTCGACAGGCCCACCGCCGGCGATTTTCTCCTGAACGGCGAAGCCGTCGCTCGGATGAACGACAACCAGCTCGCCGAGATCCGCAACAAGTACATCGGCTTCGTCTTCCAGAACTTCAACCTGCTGCCAAGAACGTCCGCATTGAAGAACGTGGAACTGCCCCTGATCTACGCAGGCACTCGCGACCGCTCGGCTAAAGCGAAGAAAGCTCTCGACATCGTCGGCCTCACCCAGCGAATGGGCCACACGCCCAGCGAGTTGTCAGGTGGCCAGCAGCAGCGAGTCGCCATCGCCCGGGCAATTGTCAACGACCCGGTTCTGATCCTCGGCGACGAGCCGACCGGTAACCTCGACAGCCGCACCAGCGAAGAAATCCTCGCCCTCTTCCAGGACCTCAATCGCCAGGGGAAAACCGTCGTCATCGTCACCCACGAAGAAGAGATCGCGCGGCATTGCCAACGGGTCATCCGTTTCAAAGACGGCCGCATCCAGGCCGACGAGCGGATCGAAAACATCATCGACGCCCGAGACATGCTGGCAAGGCTCCCTGATCCTGATGCGGTAGCGGCATAGATTATTGAGTTTTTTTGGGATGAATGGTTGACAAAAAGCCAAATGAAGAACTACTAGAGTAAGGGCCAATTCCGTAAGACAACAGCCGAGCAAAAACTACATGGGGGTGAACCCCCCTTCACCCCTTCACCCCTTCACCCCACCCCCAGGTACCCTCGAACTCCCGTGACCCGCTTCGGATTCGTCATTCACCCGCTCAAGCCGAAAGACGTCGCCCGGCGATACCCGTTCGTCAAATACCTGCCGGACTTTGTGATCGAAGCCGTGCTGCCCTACAAGAAGCCGGTGCTCGGCAGCCACATCACCGGCGTCCGCTCTCTCACCGGAGTCGAGACTGAAGGCTGGTTCATCGCTCTCCCGCTCACGCCGGACCAGATGATCCATAAGCTCCCGCTCGAAAAAGTCTACGAGAGAATCCTACAGGCCACCGAGCTCGCCGCCAGCTTCGGAGCCGACCTGATCGGCCTCGGGGCCTTCACCAGCGTGGTCGGTGATGGCGGACTTACCGTCTCGCAGCGCAGCAAAATCGGAGTCACAACCGGCAACAGCTACACGATCGCCACCGCCATTCAAGGAACTCTAAAGGCGGCTCAGTTGCTAGAGATCGACGTCCCCAACGCTACCCTGGCGGTAGTTGGCGCGACGGGCTCTATCGGCAAGACCGCTGCTCGCATCTTGGGCCGCGATTTTGGAAAGGTAATCCTGATCGGCCGTGATTTGGACAGGACCCAGGCCGTTGCCGACGAGATTCCGAATGCCGAAGCCAGCATCGACATCAGCCGCATCAAGGAAGCCGACGCCATCATCACCGTCAGCTCCGCCGGCAAAGAGCTGATCATGCCCGAGCACCTCAAGCCCGGCAGCGTCGTCTGCGACGTGGCTCGCCCCCGAGACGTCTCCGCCCGAGTTTCAAGGGATCGAACTGACGTATTGGTGATCGAAGGCGGCGTCATCAAGGTCCCTGGCGACGTGAACTTCAACTTCAACTTCGGCTTCCCCGAGCAAACCGCCTATGCCTGCATGAGCGAAACCATGATCCTCGCCCTCGAAGGCGATCCTTCGCTCTACAACTACACGCTCGGCAAGGACGTAACGGTCGAGCAAGTGGACGTCATTTCCAAACTGGCCGAGAAGCATGGATTCGAACTGGCGCGGTTTCGAGCATTCGAAAGAGAGGTATCCGACGAAGCCATCGAGAGAGCCCGAAAGGCCAGAATCACCGCTCCCACCATCCCCCGCTCCGCCCCAGGCATGCCCGAGTTCGGTACGTAATCCGCAATTACGAGCGAGCCCTTGACCCGTAGACGCTCGTCTTGTATTCTTGTATGGCCTTGAACCTCCGCAGCATCCTCAAAGGCCATCCAAATATCCGCCTCTGCCCGCCCGCAAGCGGTCCCGAGTCGGATTTCGGCATCTCACAAGACGACCTCGTGCCAGCCGAAGATGCGCAGGTTGTGGAGGGCGAAGAATTTGCACTCTATGATGTTCAAGACCCACGGCACTCTGGCTTCACCCACTTCCTGGACGGGGCCCAGCGTCACTGGCGGGCGGCCTATTTAGGGGTTCTCCCGATCCGCCTCGCCCATACTTCGGCTGCGTTGCTCGAACGAAAGGAGCGCGTGTTAGGCGCTCCGACGGACCAGACCTATAGCGGCTCACTCGATTGCTTTGTCCCTGACGGCGACCCTGACTTGCTGTTCAAGCTTCGCGAGGCTGGATTCAAGGTCAGGCACATCTCGGCTCTTGAAGACGAATCCGCTCTTGCGATCCAACTGAAGATTCAGAAGAAGATCGAGGATCGGCGGAAGGAGCATGAGCTGGAGCTGGCGGCGAGGTTCACCGATGGGTGTTTGCTCGTGGACGGAGGCATTGGCGAGGTGCTTCCTTTGCTCGTGGACGGTGCCTTTGTGGTTGGCCTCGTCAAGTCTCACCAAAAGCAATACTTCAAGAGTGCAGAGCGGCACCAGATCATGCTGGCGATGAAAGCCGGCCAGCGGACCAGTGTGTTTTTACGGAAAGGCACGGAGCGACAGGGCAAGAACGCCTACTCCTTTTACATCAAACTGAGAGACGGAGAGTACGAGCCGCCGATGTTTGGGTTGGCGCGAATTGAGATGCCCGAAGAAAGCCGCTATTTGGAGATGGCAGACGAGATAGCCGGCTGGGTGCTTCATGAGCGGTGTCCGTTAAGTCTGCCGGATAGGAGATTCGATGTCCTGCTCTACCCTATCCATCTTGTCGAAGAGCATTTGAAAGCACGGCAGCCTAGCCAGTCCGCGATTCGCGGCCTTATTGGTTTATGAACATGACCCCTATCGGAAAAGTAATCGGTACTGAGAAGAAGCCCAACACGGCTTACACGTTCAGCTTCTGGACGCCTCTCGATGTGCCTCTCGGCATCGGCTCCGTCGTTCGCGTGGTGGCAGGGGAGGCGACGGTGTACGGAACCATCGTCGAAGTGCACGGCTTTAACGATCTCGAGAGTCCGTTGCACGAGTTCATGTCGGTCGGAGGAGACGCCACGGCGATTCCTCCGACTCAGCGGCCAGAGATGCGGGTGTACATGGCAAACGTGCTTCGCCGGATTCCCGAGGAACCGATCAGCGCGGTTCCGATTGGCGATGTTTTTCTCGCGGAAGAAGCCGACCTGCGAATCGCGCTCAGGACCGACGCGTACGCTGACGCTCATGGCATTCCGGCCGGCTGCTACGGCTCGAAAGACAATCCGATGGCCGTGCATCTTCACAGCAGCTTCTTGCTGGGACCTGAGGCAGGCCACCTCAACATGACGGGCACGAGCGGCCTTGCGGCTAAGACGAGCTTTATCCTATTCTTACTCAAATCTATCTTTACGCATTACAAAGACGAGGAGAATGCGAATGGCGACAAGGGAGTATCGGCGTTACTCTTCAACACGAAGGGTGGAGACTTGCTCTACCTGGAGCAGGATGCTTGCCAGGATGAATTCGATGACAATGATCGGCGGCTCTACGCTAGCTGCCAGGTTGACCCGTCGCCATTTCAGAACGTGCGCTACTTTGCTCCCTACGGAAGGGACAAGAAGAATCTCAATACCTTAAGGTGGAACGACGAGCTTAACGCGGAAGGCAATCCTACTCAACCGTTCACCTTCGGCCTGAGGGAAGCGATTAAGCATGCCGAGGTCTTGTTAAATCGAGACGATTTGGACTCAAAAGCAGACGCCTACCTTCAATACTTAAACGAACGGTTCGTCGAGGGTGACGGCCAACAAATTGGGAAACAGGGGGAGCGACGGAGGGCGAGAACGCTTGCGGAACTCGAGCAGATCATCGCAGATCAGCTCGCCCACGCCGAGCAGACGGGCAGCACGCAAATCGAAACTCAT
>JBGGMI010000012.1:0-36855 GCA_041288075.1 Fimbriimonas sp. | reverse complement strand
AGTTGCCGCCCGGGAAGCGGAGGAATTTGGGCTTCATGTCGACCAGCATCTGCATCAGGTTCGGCCGCAGGCCGTTCGGGCGGTTCTTGTAGGTTGGCGGGAAGAGCGAGACGAGGCTGAGCCACGTGGTGCGATCGCCGGTTCGCAGCACGAGGCGCGCGTCGGTGGTGGGCTTGATGCCGCTGGCGGTGGTCAGGGTTGCCGAGAACTTCTTCCAAGTTGCGCCCACGCCCTCGAGGGTGGTCTTTGCGTAGACAATGTCAGTTCCTTCGAGGCTGGCGGTGATGGTACCGGTGGCGTCTGCCTTGGCCCAAAACGACACCTGGTAGGCGGTCGAGGGTCGGATGGGGATGCCCCAGTAGCCTTCGTTAGCAACGCCGCCCTTGACGCGAAGGGAGACGGGCAGCGCGGCGGTCGCGCCGTTGGTTCGCTCGAGGGTGACGGTCGCTCCGTCGCCGACGGGGCTCCAGGAGGTCGGGCGTTGGCCATCGTTTCGGAAGGCGCGATTGCGAACGAGCTCGGCGTAGAGTCCTCCGTCGTACGAGTAGTTGATCTCCTCGGTCATCTGCCCGTAGAGCATCGGGCTGACCTCGACTCCCGGTTTGCCGAGGTCGAGCGTGAGTTGGGCGGGAGCTTGGGTGAGGAGGAGGAGCAGCAGCATAGTCGCGTCCCGTGTTTACCCGCATGAATCCTTGATAAGATGAAGGAAGCTCTTTCATGAAACCAATCCTGATCGCATTCGTCGCCGTCGCCTGTGTTTTGTCCTGTCTGGCTTTGAAGCCGGCGGGAGGGCTGAGGGAGCTTGCGCAGAAGCGCGGCTTAACGTTGGGAACGGCGGTGCCGGTGAGGCAGCTTCGCGAGGATGCGGATGGCGGAAAGTATCGGGAGGCGACGGTCGCGAACTTCAACATGATCGAGCTGGAGAACGAGTTCAAGCCGCCCGCGGTGTGGACGGGGCCTCGCGAATACAAGTTCACGGATACGGATTACGTGCTCGGCGAGCCGGGCAAAGATGGCTGGGCGCAACGCAACAACCTGAAGGTGCGCGGGCACGTGCTCGTTTATGCCAGCGACAACGGCTACACGTTGCCCAAGTGGCTGAAGGACTCGGAGAAGGATCTGAGTAAGGAACAGGCGTCGCAGCTTCTGCACGACTACATCCTCGCGGTTGCCGGGCGGTATCGGGGCAAGATCGCGATGTGGGACGTGGTCAACGAGGCGATCGACGACCGTCCGAACACGAACCCGTTCAATCTTCGGGACAGTCTGTGGTTCCGCAAGCTGGGACCCGAGTTTCTCGTGCTGGCATTCAAATGGGCTCGCGAGGCGGATCCGAAAGCAGAGCTTTATTACAACGATTACGGAATCGAGGGCGGCGGGCGGAAGGGGCAGAACGCGCTGGATCTAGCGAAGTGGCTAAAGGAGCAGGGCGCGCCGATTACGGGGGTCGGGCTGCAGTATCACCTGCTGGCCAGGATGACCGTTGCGCCCGGGGACGGGCACTATCAGTACCTGGAGGCAATCGAGAAGCTGGGGTTGGACCACATGGTGACGGAGCTGGATGTGGCGGTGCAGGCGAAGGCGGCACCGGCGGGCGATCCGACGCGGGGCATGCTTGCCGAGGATCCGGCGGATTTGGATCGGCAGGCGAAGGTGTACGCGGATGTTTTTCAGATGGTGTTGCAGTCTAAGCGCAGCCGGGGGATCAACATTTGGGGGCTGACCGACGGCTACTCTTGGATCCCTGGATTTAGCCAGGGCCGCAATGGTCTGGCAACTCTCTTCTATAAGGACTACTCGGCGAAGCCGGCTTATCGGGCGGTCGAGTCCGTTCTCAGTGGGGCTACAAAATGAAGTTAACCAGAATCGTTTTCGCGGGCTTTGCCCTGTGTTTTGCCGCTGCCGTTTCGGCCCAGCGTCCGCCAGAGCAGATCGTGCTTGGGCCAGACGATAAGGCGGCTTATCCGGCCGCTCCTGAAGGTTTCGACAAGGTGAAGGACGGCGTCCCGAAGGGCAAGGTCGAGACGGTGGAGTACGACTCGAAATCGGTGGGCGTGAAGCGGAAGATGGTGGTCTACACGCCTCCCGGCTACTCGGCCGATAAGAAGTATCCCGTGCTCTATCTGCTGCACGGCATCGGCGGGACTGAGCAGGAATGGCCGAGCGCGGGAGCTACGGGTCCGATCCTCGATAACCTTCTCGCGGATGGCAAGGCGGTGCCGATGATCGTGGTGATGCCGAACGGACGAGCGCGGGCGAACGATCGCGCGGAGGGCAATGTGTTCGAGGGCGCGCCGGCATTCGGCGAGTTCGACAAGGACCTGCTCGGCAGCGTGATCCCTTTTATCGACGGCAAATATTCGACAATTGCTGACCGAGCACACCGTGCGCTGGCGGGTCTATCGATGGGTGGAGGGCAGTCGCTGAATTTCGGTTTGGCGAATACCGACGTCTTCGCCTGGGTCGGCGGCTTCTCGTCGGCGCCTAACACCTTTGCGCCGGAACGGCTGGTGCCGACGCCGGAGAAGGCGAAAACCTTGAGCCTGCTCTGGGTCTCGTGCGGTGACAAGGATGGGCTCTTTGGCATCAGCCAGCGCGTTCACGCGCATCTGAAGTCCAAAGAGGTGCCTCACGTCTGGCACGTCGACAGCGGCGCTCACGACTGGCCGGTGTGGAGAAACGACCTCTATCTCTTCTCGCAGCTTGTTTTCAGACCAAAGGCGAAGTAACGACGGCAAGCCCCCGTAGTGCCTCCATCCCTGGAGGCATCTCCTCCGGCGTCCGCGCCTATGTGCCTTAGTGGTTCAAATCCTTCCTCTCCCGCCACGAGGCTTTGGGACCCTCAAAAGAAGTGACATCTTTTCGCGAGATAGGTTGACAAAATCCCTTTTGAAAACCTACAAGAGTGTGTCCCACAAAAAAACACGCGTCCCCCACGTCACCCCCTCGACTTCATCCTAAGACTCCCAGACTCCTAGACTCCTCGACTCCTTCCCCCCAACCTAGCCAAAAGCCAGAAAACCGCCAAAAGCTAGGTGCAAGGCTAGCTAGGTGGCTACGTTGCGACACCCCTTGAACCTGGTCTCAGGCCGGGAGGAAATCAGGTATCATCTTCCGGCTACGGCGCGAGGGGCGTCTGGTTTGATCCAGTGCTGCCCGCCGGCCACCAAGACGGAAAATGAAAGCGATTAAGGCGAAAGATTTAAGGGACAAGACGGTCGAAGACCTGCAAAAGATGGTCGACCAGGAGCGCGCGCTGCTATTCAAGTCGCGACGCGACCTCGTGTTCCGGCAGATGACCGATACCGCCAGCGTGAAGCAGCGCCGGCACAACATCGCCCGCATGCTCACGGTCATGGGCGAGAAGACAAGGGCAGCGAAGTAATGGCAGAGAAAGAAGGAACACCGGCAGCAGCTATCGAGCGAGGCACGCGAAAGCTCCGAGAGGGCATCGTCTCCTCCAACAAAATGGAAAAGACCGTCGTGGTCAAGATCGAGCGGCGCACGCAGCACCCGATCTACGGCAAAGTCGTTCTCCGATCCAACAAGTTTAAGGCCCACGACGAGATCGGTTGCGATATCGGCGACCTGGTCGAAATCATGGAAACCCGTCCGCTCAGCAAAGACAAGCGCTGGCGCGTGACCCGCATCATCGAGAAGGTTAAGTAGAGGAACGGCGTTGGGCGTTGGGCGTTCGGTGTTGGGGTCTGCCTAACGCCAAACACCAAACGCCAAACGCCTTACACAGCAATGATTCAACAGTTCAGTAGATTAAGAGTGGCCGACAACTCGGGAGCACGTGAGATCATGTGTATCCGCGTGTTGAAGGGATCCATGCCTCGGTATGGCAGAGTCGGCGACGTGTTCGTTGGTGCGGTGAAGTCGGCGACGCCGAACATGCCGATCAAGAAGGGCGACGTCGTTCGTGCCGTGGTCGTGCGCAGCAAGCGCCCCATGCGCCGAACCGACGGCTCGACCGTGCGATTCGACGAGAACGCATGTGTCGTCATCAACCCCGTCAACATGGAGCCCCGCGGCACCCGAATCTTCGGACCGGTCGCCCGCGAGCTGCGAGACCGCAACTTCATGAAGATCGTCTCCCTCGCACCGGAGGTTCTGTAAATGCCAACCAAAGCACAGCTTAAAGCCCTCAAGACCCACATCAAGCTCAAGGTCCGAAAAGGCGACAAGGTCATGATCATCGCCGGCAAAGACAAGGGCGAAGTCGGCTTTATCGCCGCCGTGGCTCCGAAAGAGCAGAAGGTGATCGTTCTCAAGGAGAACGAAGAGAACCCGGATCAGCCGCTGCCGCTGAACGCTGCGATCAAGCACCGTAAAGCACGCATGCAGGGCGAGAAGTCCGTCCGCCTCCGCATCCCGGCTCCGATCCACGTGAGCAACGTGATGGTGTTGGACCCAGATACGAATCAGCCGACGCGAGTGGGCCGAAGAAAGAACGACGACGGCAAGATCGTCCGCTATGCAAAGAAGAGCGGCAAAGATCTGGTCGACGCACCGGTTATGGAGAAGGCGTAAGGCAGTAAGGTGGTGAAGCAGTAAGGACCGGGTCCTTACCCCCTTACCTCCTAACCTCCTTACCAAAAGAGCGCCTGGTCAGCAATCAGGCAAACAGGAAAGAACATGGCAAGAAAAGACAAAGCGTCGTCGACGCAAGAAATGCAGGTTGGCCCGGTATCGCTGCCGAAGCCCCGAATGCGACAGAAGCAGGTAGAGGTCGTCGCGCCGAAGCTGCGTGAGCAGTTCAAATACACCTCGATCATGCAGGTCCCCAAGCTGGACAAGATCGTGATCAACATGGGCACGGGCAGCAAGGACAAGGCCGGCGAAAAGCACCTCGAGAACTCCGTCCGCGACCTGACCCTCATCTCCGGCCAGAAGCCGGTCATCACCAAGGCTAAGAATGCTATTTCGAACTTCAAAGTTCGCGAGGGCATGGAAGTCGGCACGAAGGTGACCCTGCGTGGCGACCGGATGTATCACTTCTTCGACAAGCTCGTAAGTGTCGTCCTCCCCCGTATTCGAGACTTCCAGGGCCTGTCGCACAACAGCTTCGACGGACGCGGCAACTACGCCCTCGGCCTGAAAGAGCAGTTGGTTTTCCCAGAGATACCCTACGACACCTTCGACCGGATCCGAGGCATGGACATCATCATCTGCACGACGGCCAACACCGACGAAGAAGCTCGGGCCTTCCTGAAGGAAATGGGCCTGCCTCTTCGCGAAAAGCAGTAAATCGTAGTGCCTTCATCCCTGAAGGCATCTCCTCCCTTGTCTGTTGCGAGGAGGGGATGAAGCACTCCATGTACAATCATCGACCATGGCCAATGAGAATCACCTGAGTCGGGAAGGCTATGAGCGGCTTAAGGCGGAGATCGAGGAGCTGAAAGGGCCTACCCGGATGCGGATCGCACAGGCCATCCGCGAAGCCAAATCGCATGGCGATCTGAAAGAGAACGCTGCGTATCATGAGGCGAAGCTCAATCAGACACGCCTGGAGTCTCGGATCGCGGAGCTCGAAAAGATGTTTCAGCTCGCGAAGATCGTCGAGAATGAGGCCGATACGGGCGGTGCCAAGATGGGCACGACGCTCAAGCTTCTAGAAATCGACTTCGACGACGAGTTGACGATCAAGCTCGTCGGATCCTTCGAAGCGGACCCTAAACGCGACCTCATCTCCATCAGCTCGCCGCTCGGCGAGGCCCTAATGGGCAAAACGGCCGGTGATGAGGTCGAAGTCAGTGCACCGGGTGGCAAAACGCGGTACCGGGTTCTTGCGATAGAGTAGAGCTATGAAGCTCCTTTGGCTGACCCTGCCCCTTCTCCTCGCGTGCGGCTGTGGCGCGTCGAACGAAGTAAGTCAGCCGACCAAGTCCCAGCCGGTTGCGGTCGCCAAAGTCGACCCTCCTCGAACGGACTTTCCGACCGAGGTTGCATTGGTCCGCAGCGGCCATAAAGTTCACGTCGGCGACAAGCCTGATGAAGCGTTTCAACTCCTATTGGCCGGACGTAGCGGGGGTTTTACTTCCGAGCGCCTTCCCGCGGGCTTCGTCACACCCTACGTGGTGCGTGCCTGGGAAGGTGCCGACGAAGGGTTCGGCTTGGTCGCCTATAGCGCGAAAGTGGTTTGCGCCATGTATCAGGAAACCAAGGCTTCCCAGGACAGAGCAAACGAGGTGCGGCAGGCTCACCAAGAGCTAATGGGCTCCGTTCAGCCCGAGATTATCTCGGGCGACAAGGTGACGTACTACTTCTGGGACTATCAAATCAAAGATGCGGAGGGCCTTGTGAAGGGCACGCAAAGGCTGATGATCATGGTCTTTCAAACAGGCCCAAGCACCGTGTTCCTGACGACCGCCATGGGTGACTCGAAGGTGATGGACGGCCTCGGGATGAACACGGAACAGGCACGCAACGATCAGGTTCAGGCCGACAAGATCATGCAGGGGCGCGAAGCCGGGGCAAATTCTGGGAAAACCTGAAGAACATTTTCGATTCGTCGCACGTATCTAGAATCACTCTACTAAAGAGGAGGTGGTGCTGAAACGATGATTCATGAACATATGCACCAGGGAGGTTGTGGGTTTTAACTTAACCCGCAACTATTAGTAGGACGCGGTTCGTCATGAACCCATCCTCCTTGGCTAACTAGGAAAACAAAGACGACCCGGCGCTTGCGTCGGGTCTTTCTGTTTCTACGGGAGGATGGGATGCCCGGAGGATGGGAAGCTCGGAGGCTTGGAGGCTGGAACGGGCAATTATCGACGGAAAGCTTCTCGGGCTCCTCCATTCCTCCCTCCTTCTTGTCCTCCGCTCCATACTTCCCATATGCGTCTCTTCCGAATGCAGCCTGGCCCACTGTCGTCCGACGATCTCGAGTTGCTGAGGTCCGGGCATGTGGTCTTGACGGATCAGGAGCCCCTGGTGGTGGCGGAGTTGCAGGCTAACTCCATTCCTTACGAAGTCGCAGGCGATGAGCTCCTCATTGACGCCATCTTGGTGCTCCCACTCCGCCCTCTAGACCAACTCGCGGCCGTAGTCGATCGGCTCCTTGGTCCGGGCGGTTGCCCATGGGACCGGGAGCAGACGCATGAAAGCTTGAAGAAGTATCTGCTGGAAGAAGCCTATGAGACGCTGGATGCGATAGATGGTGGGTCTTCGGAAAAGCTGCGCGAGGAGCTCGGAGACCTACTGCTGCAGCCCTACATGCACGCGCAAATGCGGAAGCGAGACGGCGACTTCGATATCGATGATGTCGCACGAGGAATTACCGAAAAGCTCGTTCGCCGTCACCCGCACGTGTTCGGCGATCTCTCGGTAGAGGATGCGGATGAAGTGCTGCGGAATTGGGATCAGATCAAGAAACAGGAGAAGGGGGGCGAAGCACAGTCGATTCTGGAAGGGGTACCGAAAGGAATGGCTTCGCTTCTGCGGGCTCACGAGGTCAGCAAGCGAGCGGTTAGGGTTGGGTTCGAATGGCCCAACCTGGAAGCGGTGTTTCACAAGCTGCGAGAAGAAGAGAGCGAGCTGCGGGAGGCGCTTTCTACCGGGAGCCACGAGCGGGTTGAGTCTGAAATTGGCGACATGCTATTTACGGTCGTCAACATCGCTCGTTGGTTGAAAGTCGAGCCGGAGGAGGCGCTGCGTAAGATGCTCAACCGGTTCACAGCGCGGTTCATGCACATGGAGCAGATGGCAGGGCAGGACTTGCGAAGTCTCTCGGCAGAAGAGTGGGACCGGCTCTGGGAAGAAGCGAAGTCTGCTCGAGGATGATTCTGCCAAAGGTTGAGGGCGGCTTGATAGCCGCCCTTGTTCGAATGCTGCCCTGGGAAGCCCTCGGCGATTGCGCGGTTTCTCGCTTCGTCTGCCACAGAGCAGGAGCTGTGTTTGTCTCCAAAAGGACTATACGACAGCTTTCCCGAAAGTAGGTGGTCCGCTTTTGTTAGACTAGCGGCATGAAGTCAAGCGTTACCACCTCGGTTGCTGCCGCGGTAGTCCTTGCTGCCATGTATATGCCGTGGAGGCAGATGTCGGGGGACCTCACGTTTATGGGCATGTCGTTACCGAAAGGCGAAGGAATGCCATTCGGTCAGCCCGTGCTGACGATCACGGGATGGAACGGGCACCTCTCGCTCTTCGGCATGGAGTGGCCAAACTGGATCACGCTTGTGGCTGCCTCGATTCTCGCGATCTGGTCGGCAAACGAGGCGTTAATCGGCCGGCGAGCGGGTGCCTGGCTGTTGGCAATCTTTGGATTGACGTATTGCCTTGGCACGGCGCTCATTCTGCTTACTCGCGAAGGGGGCAAGTTGGGCATCGGGGTGCTGGTGGTCGCCATCGCGTTCGTGGTGATAATCGTCCAGCTTGCGCGCAGCCGCAAAACCCTTGACGGGCAGGTGATCACGCTTGCTGGGGCTGACGTTTAACGTCGAGCAATGAACTGGCCACAGTGAGTCGGTGGAACACCAGTGCGCCCCGTAGTACAATTCAACGCATATGAGATGGGTTCCCATCGTGGTGGCGGTAGCGTCACTCGGCGTTTTGGCTGGTTGTAACAAAGGCGGCTCCGGTGGCGGCTTTTCGGGACGGGCGTCGGCGGGCAAGGAGAATGTGTTTCGGTATCCGATCGAGACGCTGACGAAGCTCGATCCGGCGATGGTTCAGGACGGGGACAGCATCGACGTGCTGCAGCAGGTCTATGAGGGGCTGACCACTTGGGGCGAGGACAACAAAGTCACGCCGAACCTCGCCGAAAGCTGGGACATCTCGCCGGATGGGCGGACGTATACGTTCCATATTCGCAAGGGCGTGAAGTTCCACAACGGAAGAGAAGTTAAAGCCGACGATTTCAAGTACACGCTCGAACGTGTAGCGGACCCGGCTCTCAAATCTCCAACCGTCCTGACCTATCTCGGTGACATCGTTGGCGTGAAGGAAAAGGTCGCGGGCAAGGCGACTGAACTGAGTGGAGTAAAAGTCGTTGACGAGTACACGTTGGCGGTCACCATCGACAAGGCGCGCCCCTACTTCCTCGGGCGGCTCACCTATCCCGCCTCCTTCGTCGTCGCGAAAGAAGTCGCTCCGATGGGCAAGGAAATCATGGATGTTGCCAGCATGGTCGGAACCGGTCCCTTCAAGGCCGAGCGGTTCGAGCCGGACCAGATCATGATCCTGGCGGCAAACAAGGAGTATCGAACCGGTTCGCCGTTGGTGGACAAGATCGAGCGGCCGACGTTCAAGGATGGATTGACTCGGCTCAACAAATTCAAGAGCGGGGAAGTGGACCTGACTCGTGTCGAGCGCGCGGATATCTCCGGCATTCAAGAGGATGCGGAGCTGAAGGACCTGCTCCACCTATATGACCGGCCCAGCATGTACTACATGGGCATGAACGTGAACATCAAACCGTTCGATAACAAGCTCGTTCGGCAGGCGTTCGCGATGGCAGTGGACAGAGACGCTATCTGTTCCGGAGTTCTCGGCGGCATCAATAAGCCGGCCCGAGCCATCGTTCCTCCGGGCATCGAGGCTCACCGAGACGACGCTCCGGCTTTCCCATTCAATCCCGCGAAAGCCAAACAGCTTTTGGCACAGGCGGGCTATCCCGATGGCAAGGGCTTCCCGGCGGTCGAGATGTCTCACCGAGACGGACAACCGGACGTGAAGCTCGTCGCGGAAATGCTGGTGACGCAGCTTCGGCAGAACCTCGGCATCAAGGCCACCACCAAGATGATCCCCTGGACGACGTATCTCGAAAAGCACAACGCCAAGCAGCTCCCGCTGTTCCACATGCGGTGGGGCGCGGACTATCTCGACGCGGAAAACTATCTGAGCACGCTTCTTGCAAGTTACGGCAATGAAAACAAGGTGGGCTACGCGAACCCGACATACGACAAGCTCTGCTCGACCGCGGACTCGATGGTGGGGAACGAGGCGGAGCGCGTTCGGCTCTATAAGCAGGCGGAAGACATCGCTCTGGACGACGCGCCATTCGTGCCGATCTATTACGAAAAGTATGCCGAGCTGCAGAGCAAGCGGCTGAGCGGTCTGCGCGATTCGGTGTTCGGCCACCTGCCGCACACGAAGGTTACGCTTAAGTAAAGAAGCACTCATTGGCAACCTTCACTCGAACCGCAGAGAGTCGCTCGGGCCTTCGGGTGTTTCTGTTCGCGCTTTTGGCGATCGTCGTGCTGCGGCTGGTCACCGCATTTGCCCAGGTTCCGATCGCGGTTTTGGGCTTTGCGAGCATTGTCGTGTCCGTGCTCTTTATCGCGATCCCGATTCTCGGGTTCTATCGCGGCGCGAGCTTTCCCTGGACTTGGAAAGAGGCTCTTTTGGCGGTGGTTTGTGGGGGGCTGATCCAGTTTCTCTTTGCCATGGCCGCCACGCCGGTGAAGGTGGTCTTTCTCAGCGCGGTGTTGATGGCCTGCTCACAGACCGGGTTGCTGCTCTGGTGCTTCGGCGTCGGGGCTCTGCTGGCGTCGATCCTAAAGGATAAGAACGTCATTCTGCCGATCTCGATCTTCCTTGCGCTTTTCGACATCTGGCTGGTGTTTGCGCCGGAGGGGATCGCTTCGCAGGCAATCGGCGGCAAACGTCCGGAGCTGCAGCAGATGATGCAAGGGTTGTCTTATCAGGTCCCCGCGCTCGGGGGCTACGCGAGGCCGATGGCTTATGTCGGACCTGCGGATTTCCTGTTCATCGCGATGTTTTTCGTGGCGCTGTTCCGGTTCAAGATGCGTACTCGGGAGACGTTTCTGGCGCTCGTGCCGACGCTGGCGGTCTATCTACTGGTCGTGCTGATGTTTGGGAATGTGATGGTAGGCCCGTTTCGCCTTGGGGCATTGCCGGCTCTGCTTCCGATCGGGCTGGTGATTCTGCTGGTGAACTGGGGCGAGTTCAGGCTTACGAAGGACGAGCTGGCATCGACCATTGCAGTGTTCGTGATCGGGAGCGCGCTGGTCACGTGGCGGCTGATCGTCTCTAACAGCGCGCCAGAACCGCCAGTTGCGCCTTTGCGGCAGGAGCCCGACCTAAGAGGGCTAACACCGGCAGGGTGGACTGTGCCAGCGCCACCGGATCGATTCCCGTCCTGATCCCGTTTCTTTCTAGGAAGTAGACGAGGTCGTCCGTCGCCAGATTTCCGCCTGCGCCGGGCGCATACGGGCAGCCTCCAAGGCCGCCGGCGCTGCTGTCAAAGATCGCGATGTCGTGTTCCAGAGCTTCCGCGACGTTGGCGATGGCAGTGCCGCGCGTGTCGTGGAAGTGATAGGCGAACATGTCGATGGGCACCTCGTGAAGGAGCGTCTCGGTGAGGATGCCGACTTCCGCAGGCACGGCGGCGCCGATCGTGTCTCCAATACTGAGCTCGTCCACGCCCATCGCCAGCAGCTCCTTGCAGACGCGAAGCACCTGCGTGCCCTCGACGCGGCCGGAATAGGGGCACTCGAAGGCCGTGCTGACATACCCGCGTATCCAACCATCCGGGACTTGGTCGCGGAAGGTGTCGACGACAACGCGGAACGCCTCGAGCGACTCGGCTACCGTCATGTTGATGTTCTTCTGTGTGAACGCGTCGCTGGCGGCGGTGAAGAGGGCGATTCTCTGGACGCCTACCTCTATTGCTCGTTCGAGGCCCTTGGCATTTGGTACGAGAGCGGAGAAGTCTGGGCCGGAGGGAAGCTGCGGCCAAAGCTCGGCGGCATCTCCGAGTTGTGGAACCCACTTGGGGGAGACGAAGCTGGTGGCTTCGATGTCTTTTAGTCCAGCTTTAGCCAAGCGCCGAATAAAGTAGAGCTTGTCGGCGGTGGAGATAGGGGTTTTCTCGTTTTGCAGGCCGTCGCGAGGGCCGACCTCGACGATGCGGATGCTCATGCTTCCTCGATGAGCGCTAGCAGTTGGCCGTCGTTAACCTGATCGCCTTTCGCCACGTTCAGCTCCTTGACGGTGCCATTGAACGGAGCCGTGAAGGGCTGTTGGGTTTTCATGGCTTCGAGAACCAGGATCGTGTCCCCTTTTTCGACGGTTTGTCCCTTCTCAACGCGAACGTCCACGATCAACCCGGGCATCGGTGCCCTCAGTTCGCCGGATGATGCAGCGCCATGGTGCCTGGCCCTCGCCTGCTTCTTCTCGACCTTGTACTGATTCCCCTTGTAGGAAACCAGCACCGCGTCACCCTGCCGAACCGCTACCGCCGAGAATGCGCCTTCGGGGGTGTGGACGATCAGGCGGTCGGAGAGGCGGGTGACGGTGGCGGAGTCGTCGAGCTCGACCTCTTCGCCGTTGACGAACCGCTTCATCGGTCTTTCTTCCGCCGATAATCGACCGCGGCATCGATGAAGCTCTTGAAGAGGCGCTGGGTGGCTGGATCTTCGGTGGTTCTTTCGGGGTGCCACTGGACGCCTAGCATCCATGGCCGATTGGTTGCCTCGATAGCCTCCACAATCCCCTCCTCGTCCTTCGCCACGACCTTGATGTTCTCGCCCAGCTTGGCGACGGCCTGATGGTGATAGCTCTTGCCCTGCATGCGATTGCCTGCGACTGCCTGGGCTAGTTTCGAGTCGGCATCGATGTCGTAGCACTGCAGCGTGCCGCCGCGATGCTGGTCGTGGCCCACGACGTCCGGGAGGTGTTGATCGAGGCTTCCGCCCTGAACGACATTGATGAACTGGCAGCCGTAGCAAATGCCCAGCACCGGCATTTCCGCGTGGATCGCATTGAACAGCCGCTTCTCAGAGTCGAACCGCTGCTGGGCGATGGTCTTGACTTCAGGGTGGTTCGCGTCCCCCCAGTTGCAGGCGTCGATATCGTTGCCCCCCGGGATCAGCCAGCCGTCGATAAGGTCCACCAGCTCTTGTGGGTCGGCCTGGGGTGGAATCAAAATGGGAGTGCCCCCCGCATCCGCCACTGCCTGTGCATAGTTCCAGTTCAGCTCCAGCTTGCCCTGAGTCCGGGCGTCGGCCCCCTCGAAGTTGCAGTCGACGGTGATGGCGATGAGCGGCTTCATCAGCTTAGGTGGGATTGGATCGTTTCGACCTTGGTCCTGATCGCCTTCATGAACTCGGCGGCTCCGGCTCCGTTAGCGACCCGATGATCGAAGGTAAGCGCGATATTGGCGCAACGTTTGACCTTTGGTTCGGAAGAATCAGGGTCAAAGGCGTTGTAGACCTCGCCGAGGAAGAGCGTGGCGACGGAGGGAGGTACGACAACTGGGATTGCGTCTCGAATGCCGTAGTTCTGCATGTTCGTCAGAGAGATGGTCACCGCCTCGTTGGCCTGGTCTTTGCCGGTGCGGGCGAGATCGATCCTCTCGCGAGCAGCCTGCGCGAAGCTGCGCCAGTCGAGTGCGTCGGCTTTCTCAATTACCGCCAGCACGAGCTCGTCGCCGGGAAGGCTTACGGCAATTCCAAGTGAAGCGGTTTCGTAAGTGCGCAGCTTGTCGTCGCCGACGAGGCTGGAGCGGAACATGGGGAAGTCGCGTAGGCTGAGTGCCACACAATAGGCGAACATCGTGAAGATGCTGGGCTGGAAATCGCCACCCGCGGCCTTGGTCCGTTCCCGCATCCGCTCGATCGGCTCCCAGTCGATGACCATCGACATCGTGCCGGGGACGACGAGCTGTGAGCCTCGGACGAGGCGGGAGTTGAGCAGGCGCTGCTTCTGCGAAAGTGGCGTCTCGGAGAAGCCTTTGCCGGTTGTAGCGCCTCCCGCCAGGTAGGCATCGATATCGGACGGCATAAGCTTTGAACCGGCGGGGGTGATGTTGCCGAGATCTTCGTCGCTGATTCCCTTCTCCTTCGCATAGGCCCGGCTTCGGGGCGGAATTCCAGCAAGGCGAGCAGAGGTTGGCGTGGCTTCGGCTGCGACAGGTGCGGTGGTTGCCTGAGTAGGAGCCCCGTGGATGACCATCTCCTGCACGTCCCCCTCGGCATCGATCCGGCCCACTTCGGCTCCAATCGCCAGAATCTGGTCTTCCGCCGCAAGCCACTCGATGAGCACGCCTTCGAACGGGGACTCGACATCCATCACGGCCTTGTCCGTTTCCATCTGATAGATCGGCTCGTCCCGCTTGATGTGGTCGCCAGGTTTCTTGAGAAAAGCGACGAGGCGGGCTTCCTGCAGGCCCTCGCCAATTTGCGGAATTCGAAGTGAGACGAGTGGCATTTGTGCTGTTTGTCGCTCCTTTGCGCGTACTCTAGGAGTTTGGCACAGCCGACAATTGGAAGGTTGCTTGCCTGTTAGCATTACTGGGCAAGCAACGCTTTACGAATCATGGCTCAAATCCGACAATTTCGATGTCCCGGCTGCGACTACCGTGCCGAAGTCTCGGGCGGTGAGGATCGTGGACTCGAGGTTTATACGCAAACGGTCGTCTGTAACGAGTGCAAAGAGATTCGCGACGTGCCGGCGCGACGCTTCGAGTTGCCCAAGGACAAGCAGCAAATCTATCCCGATCCGCAGTCGAAGCCACTCCTATCGGCTTGGGTCAAATTCAAAGCGGGCGAGCTTCAACGAGCAACCAAGCCGGACGTCGTCGCAGCACACTATGCCCATTTGAGCCATTACTGGAAGAGTGTGGTGTTGAAGTGCCCCAACAACCCGTTCCACAAGGTTCAGCCCTGGTTCGGCATGCATCTGCCGCTGGAGGAAGAGCTTGAGAAGGGGGCGTCTTACGGCACCTCCGACGACACGACGAAGCGCGCGTCGGGGCTCTGTCCCCGCTGTTCTCAGCACATGGTGCGCTCGCAGCCGCTCGCTACGTGGGAGTAGGTTCGGCTTCCTGCTCGCGCACGATCACGCCGGGTGGAGGCACCTGGCCCACCGCATCGCTGATGATCTTCGAGATCGTCTTATGCCCCCGAGTCGGATAAAGACAGACGCAAAGCCTCGTCTTGGCCCTCGTGAGAGCGACGTAAAGCACGCGCAGTTCCTCTTCCTCTTCCCGAAGTTTCTTCAACTCTGAGAGGTATCGGTGCATCATGGCAGGCACTTTGCCGAACTTCGTAGCCACCAGGCCAACCCTTGAATCGATCGCAAGGTCCTTGGTGCGGCCTTCGAGTCTGCGGTCCGTTTGAGGAACGACCACTACGGGAAACTCCAGCCCCTTCGACTTGTGGATCGTCATCAGCGTGACGACCTTCTCGTTCTCATCCCCCGCCGGAGCGTCCCCCTCGCGGTGGCGGATGTCCTGGATTTCCCGAATTCTCTCCGCGTATTCGAGCGGGCCCAACTCCGGCTCCTGGGCAGCGAGCGCCAGCAGTTTTCGCACGTTGGCAAGCTGCTGGTCCCCATCCGGCCGCCTCGCGAGGGCTTGTAGGTAGTAAGAGTGGGCGTAGATGTCCGACAGCACTTCCCAGGCCGACAGCCGATCACCGATGCCTTTCAGCGGCAGGTACCAGGAGAGGAACGCCATGAGCCTGGCTCGATCGTCAGGTACCGGTGGCTCAAATTCCTCAAGCCGTTCCACGACGCGAGGCTCTTTGCCCAGGAGGATGATCGAGTCGAGGGACAAGCCGACCACCGGGCTTCGCAGGCACGCCAAGAGCGAGAAATCATCGTATGGATCGGCCACGGCACGGAGGGCATTGGCCAGATCCCGTACCTCCAGACGCGCATAGAACCGCTCAGACCCCCCGGCGATTCTGGACTCAATCTTCAACGCATCCAGCCGAGCCTTCAGATCGATGGCATAAGCCGCATGCCGCACCAGCACGGCGATGTGCCCCGGACAGACTCCTTCCTCGACAAGTTCCTTGATAGTCGCAGCAGTCACGGCCGTATCGCTCGCCTGTTGCCGCCAAAGCTCCACGCCCGTGCAGTCGATGCTGATCACCTTATCCAGATCGAACTTTTCCGGAGCGCTCATTGGGTCGTACGTCTTCCACAGGCGCCGGAACAGCATGTCCACGAAGGTCAAAATCCCCTCGCCCGAGCGATAGTTCTTCTTCAGCTTCAGCTCCTCGTTCCGCTCCACGTGCCGGTGAAAGAGGTCGACGTCGGTCTGCCGGAAGCCGTAGATCGACTGCTGAGGGTCACCGACGAGCATCTCCCGCTCGATGCCAAGCAGCTCCAACAGGCGGTATTGAGTCGGGTTCAAGTCCTGAGCCTCGTCCACCATCGCCACCCGATACTGCTCCCTCACCCTGAGCCTCGTCGGCTCAGAGTTCGCGAGGAGCCGCACCGCGCGGGACTCCAATTCGGAGAAGTCCAGCGCCTGCAGCCGGTTCATCTCCGCATACATAAGCGTCCAAGCCTCGCAGGCGAGATGCACCAGGCCCACCGAGTGCGACAAGGACTCCTGCTCCGCCTCTGCGTCATATTTGCCGCGAACCCAAATCGGCTGCCGGTGCCCCAACTCCTTGCAGGTCTTCTGAATCCGCTCCTGCAGGCTCCCACCCTCCGCAAACGTCAGCGCCTCCCGCACGTCTTCCGACAGCACGCCAATAAGCCGCTCGTTCCAAAACGCTTCTAGCCGCTCGGTGTCCCGGTGCCGGTCGCGGAGCGTCTCGTAGTCGATCCCGCACGACCGAAACTCCTGAAGCACCTCGTAAATCCCGTTCTCCAGCGCGCTGTAGGGTGAGCGGCTTTCGCGGGGATTCTGCCGCCGGCCCGCCAGGTAAGCGATCAGCTTCTCCGCCTCGGGAGACTCGCTCAAGTCTGACGAGAGCGCCGCCCGAATGCACTCCAGCGCCACCCGGCTCGACTGCGCCTCCGTGAGAATGTCGTAAGCAGGATCGAGCCCCGCCTCCAGCGCATTCTCGCGGAGGAGCCGCTCGCAAAAGGAGTGAATCGTCTGGATCGGCCCCGTCTCAGCGATCTGCGCCTGCTCCGTCATCTCATGCTCTCGCAGGGTACGCACGATCCGCTTCTTCATTTGCACCGCCGCTTTCTTCGTGAAAGTAATCGTCAGAATCTGGTCGGGCCGCAGCTTCTCCTGCTGCACATGCCTCAGATACCGCTCCACCAGCACGCTCGTCTTGCCCGCCCCCGCAGAGGCCGTGACTACGAACTTCGGGTGCTCGGCGTTGATGACCGCGCGCTGTTCCGGTGAAGGATCATTCTCCATCCGGCACCTCATCCTCCCCAAACGGAGAGTCGGTCTCGGCAAAGAGCGCAGAACGCCGGCAAAGCTCGCCGTAGTCGCACCAGGTGCAATGCTCCCCTCTCACGGGTTCGATAGAGCCCGAGCGGATACTGCCAACCGCCTTCTCCAGCAGCTTAACCACGCTGCCATAGAAGCTCTCCTTCCAAAGCGCCGGATCGTCGATGGTGGCGAGGTCTACCGTCTTGATATGCGGCTGCTCGCTGGGGAGGAACGGCCGAGGCTTGCGACTCAACAGCAGCATCTGCCGCTCCCCGGTCATCGTCTCGATCTCCAGCGCTGGCTCGGTGCCCTTCTCGTACAGCGACAAGAAGTGCAGTCCGTAATACAGCTTGTCCGTGTCCGAAAGCTCCCGATTCTCGGGCGCCCGCGACACATACAGATGCCCCACCCGGTACCCCTGCATGTCCGAAACCGCCGGCATCGCTCCCGAAAGCTTCGCTAGCTTCTTAGGCATCTGCTCGTTCAAACCGGAACCGAAGAACACGTCCGTCTTCAGGCTGTCCTCGTCCTTCGGCCAGTTCTCACGCGAACGCATCTCGCGCCGGACCCATTCCTGAATGAGCCGCTTGCCACCCGATCGAAGGAGCTGCAATTCCCAATCGGGCAGATCGGAAACCATGTCGTCCAAAGCACTCTCCAGAGCCAGCTCAAGCGCACGCTCCGCATCCGCCGCGCTTGCCGTCCCCGCCATCCTCGCCGCCTGCGGCAGCCGTTGCAGGGATGCCCATCGAGCCTGATGGCGCTTGGGTTTTAGTTTCAGCCGGTGCCGAACGACGTATTGGAAGGGACACTGGAGGGCATCACGCAGCTCGCTTGGCGAGAAGCGAGTGTCCGCCTCGGGGATCAAAGCCTCCTTCGCCTCCGCCGTCAAAAGCTCCACCGATAACGGCAACTCGCGCGGCGCATCGAACCCCGCCCGAAGCTCGATATCCGCCAGGGTTTGGCACTCGCCTGCCATAGGCGCAAGCTCGGATCGCAGGTATTCATGCTTGCTGAAGCGATCCTTGCTCACGCAACGCTCCACCTCGTCCAGATAAAAAGCCGGAATGTTGTCCCGCTCGTCGTCCGCCGCCGGATAGCTGAACACGAGCTGGTTCTTAGCTGCCGCGCACACGCGATAGAACTCGTCCCGCTCCTCCTGCGCCCGGTCGTGCGAGTCTTTCAGGCGTGGTTTCCCGCTGCGCAAGAACGAAATCTCCGCCCGCTCCCCGTCCGTCAGCACCGGATCTTCCGTGCGTCGTCTGGGGAAGATCCCTTCCAGCATCCCCAATACGAACAAAGTGTCCGCGCCGCCGATGGAGTCGGGATTATTCGTGACGAACACGCCGTAGTCTGCAGCGGGAATGCTTACATCCGCGCTCTTCATCAGCTCGCGGCAGACCGCCACCACTTCGTCTAACGTCACGAGCGTTGGTCCGAGGGAGTGCTGCACGGAGATATAGTCGCCCAGTAGCTGCTCGATCCTGTTGCGTGCTCGCGTATCCCGCGCGCTCATCCGCATGTCCCCGTCCATCACGGACGTCGACCAGGGAATCCGCTCGTCAGCCCTAACTAAATCGCCGAGCAGGCTGAACCACTCGCGCCAGTTGTATGGCCCGGCCTTAGCCTTTCGCCTCCAGTCCAGGAGCAGCGGCAGCCACGCGAATTCGGCGGCATGCCCGAGTGCCCAGTCGTTTAGAAGGTCCCACTGAAGCGACCGCATGCGATAAGCCTCCCGCAGCCCTTCGTTGATCAAAGCCTGATGCTCCCCGTCCAACCGAAGATAGCTGCTGTTCGCAATCGGTCGCAGCGTGCGAACATCCTTCGACGCTGCGAATTCCAAAGCAGCCAAAGTCAGGCGCGCATAGGAGTTCGTGAGGAGCGGTGCACGCCGATGAAGCCGGACCGGCACCCGAATCCGCTTCGAAGCAGCCTCGATCAAGGGCGCGTACGACTGCAAATCCCGGGCGTAAATGGCGCACTTCAGCGGCTCCGGCTGCGCCAGACACCCCCGAATCGCCCACTCCGCCTCTGCCAGCGGATCAGCCGCGCTCGCCACCCGAACATCGATATCTGGCCCTTCATGCTTCTCGCCAGAAAAAAGATTGTTGAGCAGCCGATTCCCCGCACCATGCTCCTCCACCACGCCCCCAAGAGCCGAGGAAGCCGCAAGCGCGCCGGTGAAGAGGGAAGAGCCGGTTGCATGCCGATCGAGAACAACCGTCACCTCAATCCCGTGTGAGGCCGCCCATTGAAGCCACTCCAGCTTGATCGGAGGCACATCGCTCTGCGCGAACAGCAGAATCCGCTTGATCGAGCCATCCGTCTCAGGCACCGAATCCAGGCAAGCCTTCAAGAGCAAGTCCGAGGTGGCCCGCCCAAGAACCTCCATCAAAGCACGAGCCTCCGTGTTGATCGCCGCCAGGGAAGTCAGCTTCGAAGCCAGCCGGGGCGAGGCCCGATCGGCCAACTCCTTCATCTCATGCGCATCGATCCCCCAATCCCGAAGCTCATCGAGCGTCCGCTCCAGCGCCACATGAGTCCCCGAGAATCCGGCAGCAGCCGCGAACGGTGAATCGGTGGGCAGAGCCTTGCAAGCCTGGGCGATAGCCGCCCCCGCATGGCCAGAGGAAGCGATAAACGGCGTCGGCTCCCCGCACATTGCCAGCAGATCGCGCACCAGCTTCCCGAACGGCACCACATCGACAGGCACGTCCTCGGGCACCTGCTCTCGGCACGTGACGAGCAAGGAATCTGAGAATGCGGTGACGATCCCCTCTCCTCGACGGATAGAGTCTTTGAGGATGGGCTCGAGGCTCGTCGAACCAGGGATCGCTCTAAGGATCCTAATGCCGCCAGCCATTCGCTAGAACGAGTGTATCACTCCGGTGGGAAGGAGTCGAGGGGGAAGGAGTCGAGGAGTCTAGGATTCGAGGAGTCTTCGAAACCTGACAGTCAGGAGAAGCAAAACCCTTCCTGAAACTCCTTGACTCCTTGACTCCTCGACTCCTAGACTCCTTCACCCCAGCGTCACCCGCCCACGAGTCACCGACCGATACATCGTAATGGGCACGAACAAGACTCCGCCCCGATCTTCTGAGATGGTCGAAAGCTCGATCCGGTCGCCGTTGTAGCGATACCAGGTGTGCCCCTTGTCGTACACGATCTTGTCGCTGCCAAAGTTGATCGTCACACGCTTGCCATCCGCGGTCCGGTCCGTGCTCGCCCCGATCGCGTCGCCGAACTGGCGAAACGGCACCATCATCACGCCCTGCTTGCGGTATGGCTTCAGGTTCCCGGTCAAGCTGATCTTTCGGTCGTCGAAGAAGATCTGATTGCCCTTGTCTCCCCCACCGCCTCCGCCGCCCCCACCTCGGGTAAGTTTGCCGTTGGTCAGCTTCGCAAACAGCTCCAGCGGCAGGTAGAGAACTCCGCCCCTAGCCTGAGAAGTAGTCGGCAGGTTGAACCGCTTGCCGCCCATCGTAAAGAAGCGATCGCCCTGGCGGAACACGGCCCGGTTGCTGTTCCACAGGAGATCAAGTCGCTTCCCACTCTCGTTCCGTTCCAGCAGACCATTGATCCTGTCCAGAGTGTCGCGTGCCGGCAACATCACCGTCCCGCCCGACATATAGGGGTCGTTGTCATCGAAAGAAAGTTTCGAGCCGTTGTAGCTCACCGTCTGAGCGGACGCGAGGAGAGCCGACGATACAAGCGCGAGGCCGACAAAGTGCTTAAGCAAGTTAGCCATGGTAAGACGCAACTATACACCCGGTATGATGCGCGTGTGACGCCGACGGTCTGGACAGGACGAAGAAAGTGGCTCGGCAACATCCTTCCGGCCCTCGTTTGGCTGCCCCTCTCCATCGCCGGCGTGGTTTGGATGGTCGTCCAGGGCGAGATCGTGGGACCGGGTCTATGGCTGCTGATCGCCGCCACGATCCTCGGCTGGCTGGCCGTCAATTTCTGGGGACTCGTCGAGAACCGGAAGATGAAGCTCCAACTTTCGCGCATCTTGGAGGCGAGAGGAATCCTGGCGAAAGACGCACCCTTCGTGGGCATCGCCACCCCACGCTACTCCAGCATGCTCGACCCGCACGAAGAAGTAGGGTTCTTGTTCTTCCTGCCCGATCGTATCGAATTCGTCTCGGAGACCAAGACCATTGAGCTCTTCCGCAATCAGGTTCGGATAATCCGCTTCCGGGCGAATGTCCACACCCTGCTCGGGCTCGGACGATGGGTCAGCTTGGAAGGCGTTGCCGATGGGAAGCCGATCCGCCTGATGATCGAGCCGCGCGAACGGCCGTCTCTCATCGGCAATCTCCGGCGATCCAAACCGCTCCTCATGAGGCTCAAACGATGGCTGGCCGAGAAATGAACCTCAACGAATTCGCCGCAGCGCGTCGCCTGAGCATCCTCGCCGATCTGCAAGCCGGCCGCAACCCCGAGGGCACCTTCTCCGAAGAGCGCCTCCGAGAGGCGAGAGCGAAAGGGAAGCCTCCGCAGATGGGCACAACCCGATTTGAGCCCGACGCCGTTCACTTCGAATTCATCTACCCCGATCCGCAAGGCTCCCCGATCATCCTCACCGTCACCGTCAAACCACTTGAACGAATCGTGTTCATGCCCGTACCGCCCTGGGTCGTCGAGTCGATATGGCAAGGCGAGATCGCAGGCAGCGCGCACTTCGAGAGCGATGCGCGGCGGTTGCTCGAGGAATTTCGGGCCGACCTGAGCCCAGAAAAAAATCCATCCCTGTTCGCCGGAAGAGATCCGGTTGGCAGAGATGGATAGAGCCTTACAGCTCAGGGCATGTGTGCTACGATCTGCCCGCGGATTTCTCCGTTGGGGAAGGCGTTGGTATGCACGTTGAAGTACATGTCACCGCTGAGAATCGCGTTGACTGCATCTCGGTAAGTCGGGATGCCTTCCACGGGCGTGAAG
Source organism: Fimbriimonas sp. (assembly GCA_041288075.1). Taxonomy (GTDB): domain Bacteria; phylum Armatimonadota; class Fimbriimonadia; order Fimbriimonadales; family Fimbriimonadaceae; genus Fimbriimonas. The sequence goes on along the minus strand of JBGGMI010000012.1, from coordinate 14,813 downwards.
TTCGTTTCCGTGATAGTCATCATGAAGTGGCTTGGCCAACTTCCCCCAGCGAAGAGCGGGAACACTACCGGTCCTGGCTCGCCGGGGATTCCGTGGTGGATGTGTGCTGCGGTGACGTTCGTGAGGTTCGAAGTGTCGATCATCACCGTGAACGAGCTCATATCCCGATTGAACGCCAGGGTGCCTTCGCCTGTAGCGGCGGATTCGTTCATCGGAACCTCGCTGTGTCCGTTCAGGAGTGCCGACATCGTGACGCTATCACCAAGCTGCCCACGAATGGCGCCGCCAGGATTGGTGGCCGTGTGCACGTTGATGTAGGCGTTTCCATCATGGATGGCCTGAATCAGCTCAGCCATTGTGATCCCGGATAGACGAGCGTTATCCACGGTTACTTGATAATCGTCGGACCACACGTCGGATCCTCCAAAGAGCGTCGCACGCACGGGACCCGGCTCTCCAAGCGCTCCGACATGGATATGCGCGGCGGTCACGTTCGTGAGACCCTCAGTGTCGAGCCCGACAAGCAACTCGGTGGGCGTTATGGGAATCGTCACGCTTGCACGGCCGGAGGCGTTGATGTCTGAGCCGACCACGGCGGTCGTTTCTTGCCCAGGCCCAAGCACGGTTCGGAACGTGGTTCCAGGCACGCCGGCAAGGATGGCAAAGGTGCCAATACCATCGATCTCAGCCTCTACATACCGCTGCGAGGTCGTAACGTTCTGCGAGCTCATGCGCGCCCAAAGATCGCCTTCTACGCGATAGATTGCGTAGGACTCCGGATCAGCTCCGATCAACTCCGGATACTTGATGCGGATGATCGCAGGATCGTCGGCATCAAATGTGACCGGAAGCGGCGCACTGACGTGAAACGCAGTCCCGGCAATCACGCGAGAATCGGCAGGAAACGAGGTCGTCGGCGCGACGGTTACATCGGCTGGCGAGTTGATGGAGTCGGTGGGAACGTCGAGCCTGAGGCTGCCATTTTGAAACGAAAAGGATCCGCCTGCCGCAGTGATGCGCTGGGTATTGCTGTTATCGGTCGAGCCACCACTACCGGCGCAACCCACGAGAGCAAGCGCGAATAGGGACAAGAGAATAACGAATCGACGATGATTCATGAAAAAAACTCCTTTGGTTCGGCTGCGGCTGTTGTTAGGAACAGCAGCCTGCAGCTACGTTACCGCAAGAAGAGATGAAGTCCATCGGTCATCACTCCGCAGAGTGAAGGCGCTCTCGTACCGCTCTCAATTCACGAACAAGCTCCTGCTGAGTCACCGTAGCCGTCAAGTCGCTGCGAGTCCGCTCAATCACCGCGCGCAAGGCATCGCAAGTCCGCCGCAGCCCACCCGTCATTGAGTCGGCATAGTCGAACGTGATCAAATCTTCGTAGATCGTCTCCATCTGCACGAGAATCTTCTCCGCCGCCTCATGGTGCCCCCGCCGCATCTCGTCCAAGGCAAAACGACGAACCTCGCTGGCCGCCTCCCCCATCCCGTTCAGATAGCTCATCACGTACGTCCCAAGCTCATCCGGCCCCGGATACGGCCGACCCTGCACGATTGCCACCACCGCCGCCGCCTCCACCATCTCCTTCTCGGAATCGTGCAGGTACGCGGGGTTCAGCTCGGGGAAGGGAAGCAGCGCCGCCCGCGCCCGCCGCGCCGTCTCTTTCGCCTGCTCCAGAAACTGCTCCGCTTCCTCGAATTGGTGCCGATGCACATGCCGAATCGACTTCGCCGAGAGCTGCACGAGCTTCCGGGTCTCGGTCAGCGCCGCCTCCCGCGCCTCATGCATTCCCTGCGCGCGGCTCCTCAGGTCGGTAACGATGGCATCCCAGTTTTCCAAGTTCAGGCTCTCCTTCTCCGAATCATCCCCAGTTGCGCGAAGCTCCGATAGCTCCGCTCGCCGATCACCACGTGATCGACCACCGGGATGTCCAGCATATCGCCAACCTGCACCAAATGATCGGTGACCTCATGATCCTCCGGACTCGGCGTCGGGTCCCCGCTCGGGTGGTTGTGAACAAGGATGATCGCAGCCGCCCCGTCCCGCACCGCCTCCCGAAAGACCTCCCGAGCCCCCACGACGCTTGCGGTCAGAGTGCCCACGTGTACCGGTGCGATCCGAATGATATTGTTCTTGGCATCCAACAGAATCACCACAAAGTGCTCCCGCTTTTCGTAGCGAAGATGATCCATGTGCGCCATCACGTCGTCGGCGGAGTCGATCGTTTCCTTCGGCCCCTGAGCGGCGTTTGCCATCCGGCGTCCGAGTTCGATAAGGCATTGGCTGCGCAGCACCTCGAAGTCGTCGAGCCCTGTAAGCGCTTGCAATTCACTCCGACTGGCCTCACTCAGCCCGCGCAGGCTCTGGAAACGCTGCAGCAGCTTCCGACTCGGCACCTCCGCCAACGGCACATCCTCCTCCCGCCGAGTAAACGCGATGGAAACGAGGTCCACCACCGGCGCAGCCCGAACGCCCCCGGAGAGAACGCGCTGAACGATTCCCTTGTCGAATGCAGCCACTGCCTCGGAATTGCGGTCGGCAGCCTGCAGGTTCAACGAGCCAGAAGGTGAAGTGTCCATAGCAAACTATTCGCCCATTATCCTGCAATGGGCCAGCCCGCTACGTCGAAGTTTGGCCCGTAGGCCTCGGTTGGTTCGTGCCGAGGCTGCCCGCGCTTCGATAAATGACGCTAAGGTCCCTTTGCAACTGGTAGCGGACTAGGCGCTATTTTCCCCACCATCACGTCGCCCTGAATAGAAGGGCAAAGCTTCTCCACCACGATCTGCACGCCCGGTACGGTCCGACCCTTCTCGATCGCCTGATCCACCCAAGTTTGGTCCGGCTTCTCAGACACTTTGGCCATTGCCGTGCCGAATACTCCAAGCACAAGCCCAGCAGACAGAGCAACGGCCCTCGCCAGCCGCATCCGAACCGCCATTAGCCCCTTCGGACAGTCGCGCGTGAGCACCTTCCCGTCGGCTCGCTGGAAATACCGCACACAAAGCCGGCCCTCCCGAGTGCGGATCAACTCCTCCGCCTCCGCCGTCGTCATGTCGCTGAGGTTGTACACGTTCAGCTTGCATTCGCCGCAAAAACGAGACCGCTCATCCCCCCTCATCTCGCTCCAACTAGCGGGACACGGGCTGGCGATCTTCAGGTTGTGGAGGGGCGATTTTTCTGTGGTCATCATTGGCACCTGTCAACTGGTGCCAAAAAGGTCGACCGGCGTTCAAAGCAAATTCAATATTCGTCGACGCGGGAGAAGTAGATCACCGTCACCCGATGCTCCGGAGTGATGAAATCCCCATAGATCCGGCTAAGGATATTGATCACGTCGTCGCCCGACCGAAACTCCGGATTCTCCCGCTCGATGTCCCTGGGAGACAGCTCGCCGATCGTCTTCACTTCGACCCGATCGAGAATCGCGGAAAAGAGCTTCTGCCGTCGCCCGAACCTGGGCCCTGTGGTGATCCACACGATCATGCCGGTCTGATACTTGTCCGACTTGTCGCCCAGGCGAATGCTCACCGTCTTGCGGTTGCTCTTGAGAATGTCGCCGTACAGGTCGGAATAGAAGTTGAGCGCGTACATGATCGAACTGCCGGTTCATTTTTCGCTATTTGGGAGTCAAAACGCAAACGGGTCCCACGTTTTCGAGACGCAACTCGTGCGCCCCGTGTGGGGTTAATGAAGGCAAGCCATGCTCACCGTGCTCCTCGCGATCGTGATCCTCTATTTCCTGATCGTCTTCGGGATCGCCTGGTTCGGCCTGCACCCGATCCGAACTCCGGTGTTCATCTCACCTGGCCTGATGGGTGCGCCACAAGAAAACGTGGTAATCCAGGCTTCCACGCACGCCCTTGGCGGCTGGTGGATAGAGGCTGCCGAACCGCAGGCAGTCATCGTTTTCGTCCACGGATATCTCATGAACCGAGCCGAGCTCACCCCCGTCGCCTACCAGATGTGGCAGCACGGCGCTTCGAGCCTCCTCATCGATTTGCGAGCCCACGGACGCAGCGGCGGTAAGAAGTGCACGCTGGGCTACCAGGAGCGCGAAGACGTGAAGGCAGCGCTTCGCTACGCGCGGCAACGCGCCGCTGGCTTGCCGGTGGTCGTCATCGGCAGCAGCATGGGATCCGCGGCGTCGGCACTGGCGCTATCCGAGGAGCCGGACCTGGCGGACATGCTGGTCATGGACAGCGGCTACTCGCAGCTCACCAGCGCGATTTTGGGCTGGTGGCGCTTTCTCGGCGGACAGGCCCTAATGATCGTTCTGGCCCCGACCGTCTACCTAGCCGCCCCCATGGCCGGCTTCTCACCATTCAGCGTCGATATAGCATCAGCCCTGAAAAAGATCGGCCCCAAACCCATCCTCCACTTCCACGGCACGAAAGACACGCTCGCCCTGCCGTCCGAAGCCATCCGCAACGTCGAGGCATGCGTCGGGCCAACCGAAATCGTCTGGTTCGAGGATCACGGCCACTCCGAATACCGCTGGGAAGAGCCCGTGAAATACCTTTCGGAGCTGCTCGCGTTCCTCAAAAAGCACGCCATTTTGACAGAGCGGCTACCGTAAATAGAGTGCCCAAAACTTGCGCTTCTTGTCGCAAATTGGCATAATGCACGAAGTCTTAACAGTGGTAGCTTATTAGAGGTTTCGCGGTTGCAGTGTGGCGGTTTCGGAGCCAACCGTAAATGCGATTTGACCCGAACGAACGAGCGCGGCTCCACGAGGGACGCGAGGTTTTCAAAAGGCCAGCAGAAGGAAATTCGAAGCAGAAAACGATCTCTAACAGGCTAATGCCGGGGTTACCGGTGGGAGAGCAAAGCTGCCCATGCCACTCGAGACGAAGAGCGAAGAATCCGGCTGCGACACGAAGAAAACGCGCGTGGAGAAGTTGGTTCGAGTGGGTTCTAGAGGCCGGCACCCTTGTGCCGGCCTTCTTTACGTCAGAACCGGATGATCATCTTGCCGGCGATCTTGAATCGTCCGGTCGCATTGCCCGAGTAGGGCGCCATCGTCACGTTCGTCACCAGGAATTCGCTGATCTTCGTGTCGTCCTTCAACAGCGTCATTGCGCCCGATTCGGAACGCCACACACGAGTGCCTGTCGTACTCGTCTCAGAAAGCTCCACGTAGTTCGCGTCTCCGAAGTTCAGGCTGTACTCCGTGCCGACTGATGCGGTCCCAACAACCGCCCGCGCGAAGCGGCTCGACAAACCTGTCGGCCCGGGAGTCTGAGTTGCCGTAACTGTCAATCCGAGCCCAGGTCGCGTTCGCTGCCAGTCGTTGGCCGTGTCGAAACGCGTCAGATTCACATTGCTGGCCCCCGTAGGCTCGCTGAGCTGAAGGCTGATTTCGTCGGCGGTGGTGTCGGTCCGCCCGGCGCAGCCGAGGGCGAGTAGAAGTAAGAGCGGGCTTAGGCGAGAGAGGCGCATTGCCACTTATCTTAGCGGAAACGAACAGAATCCACTATGCGCGTCTTCATCTCCGCCGACATCGAGGGCATCACCGGCATCGTCTCCTTCTCCCAATGCGAGGGTCCCAAGCCGCAGTTCTACGACTTCCCCTTCGCCCGGCGCATGTACACGCACGACGTGAATGCCGCGATAAGAGGAGCGAGAGCGGCAGGAGCGACGCAAGTGGTGGTGAAGGACAGCCATGCCGGCTGCCGAAATCTCCTAATCGAGGACCTCGAACCCGGCGTCGAGCTGTTCTCCGGCACCTCCGCCAACCCCGACGGGATGATGCAAGGCATCGACTCCACCTTCGACCGAGCCCTCCTCGTCGGCTACCACGCCATGGCCGGCCGCATAGGCGTAATGTCCCACGCGCTGGTGGGTGGCCTGCACCGTTTCTGGATAAACGGGCAAGAGACCGGAGAAATCGCAGTCAGCGCCGCGATCGCGGGAGCCTATGGCGTGCCTCTGGTGGCGGTCACCAGCGATGACGCCGGTTGCGCCGAGGCCCAAGAGACGATCACGGGCGTGAAGACCTACGCGGTGAAAAGCGTCGTCGGCCACTACATGAGCCAGCTGAAGCACCCAAGCGAAACCGGCCCCGGAATCGAAGCCATGGTCCAAGGCGCATGCTCCACACCCAATGCCCCGCACGTCATCGAGGGCCCAACAACACTGCGCCTAGAGTTCTCGGGAGCGAACCTCACCGAAGTCGCAGCCCAACTGCCCGGCTTATCGCGAGTAGACGGCTACACCGTCGAATGGTCAGCACCAACCTTCCTCGAAGCGAACCGCTTAGCCCAAGTCGTATTCAACATCTCCCACTTCGGCCGCAAGACGGAGGGCTAAACTAATCAGGTGGAAGATAAGACGCCAACAGTCCACGAGACGCGCTCACAGTACGGCGAACAAGATGCGTGGGGAAACAGCATCGATAGTTTAAGGATCAACCTCAAACTGACTCACCTGGAGCGTCTCATAAAGGCGGACCGTGCGGCAAAGAGTCTCCACCTCCTGAAGAATGCGCTCAAGCGAACCTCCTGAACTATTCAACATCGTCAAGCTCCTGAGCGAGTCTGGAGCAGACTTTGTGATCATTGGTGGGTTAGCTCTCCAGCTACAAGGCGGCGACTACCTCACCGTCGACGTTGATTTCGCCTTCACCCGGAAAAGAGAGAATGCGAAGCTGATAGCTAGTGCTCTAGCACCGTATCGCCCCCTTCCATTGAACTGGCCAGAAGGTGTCCCTTACGTGTGGGACGATCAGATGCTCATGAATTCGACCGTCGTGACGCTGGAGACGGACCTCGGACGCATCGACTTTCTGGCAGAACCCGACGGCGCGCCGCCTTATGCGCAGCTTCGCGCGAACGCGACCATCTTCGAGATGTATGGTCGCCAGGTGTTTGTAGCCTCAATCGATGATCTCATCGCGATGAAGCGAGCCGCCGGCCGCACAAAAGATCTAGCCCACATTGCCGAGCTAGAAACAATCAAGAAGCTTCTTGAAGAGGCCTAGCCATCCAAGCCGGATTAAGCTTCGCAACCTCCTCAAACTTCTCACACCCCTCCTCATGAGCCCCCGGCAAATACCCCAGGCTCATCAAAAACTCCCCCACGATCTCCCCGCCCACAAACTTGAAGTTCTTCTTAAACAGCTTCACCCAATCCCCCTTCTCCAGCGGATGATGCGCCTCCAGCCAAGCCGAGAACCCGCCGTGCGACTCCCGCATCTCCACAATCCGCCGAGCGTTGAAGATCGCCGCCTGAACCTTCATCCGGTTCCGAATAATCCCCGCATCCTGAAGCAGCACCTCCACCTCCTGCTCCCCAAACCCCGCCACCGCATCCACATCGAAATCACGAAAAGCCCGCCGAAAACCGGCCCTCTTATTCAGAATCGTCTCCCAAGAAAGCCCGGCCTGATTGATCTCCAGGACCAACCGCTCAAACAACACGCTCTCGTCAGTCGAAGGGAAGCCATATTCCGTGTCGTGATAGATCCGGTGCACCTCTTTGGCGTCCGGCCGCAACACATATCCGCAGTAGGAGGAGACGGGAATTTCCATCGGGTGCAAGCCTACTTCGTACAAGAAAAAACGGACACGCCCGACGAAAGAACAGCAAATTGGTTGTTGGAAGTAGCTATTATCCAGGTGCCTAGTTTAAGGAGCAAGCATGGTGATATTGAAATTCGGGCACGCCACGAGGCGTCGCGTGATTGTCGGCGCAGCGAGTATGTGCGTCGCGGCGGCTAGCTGGGGGCAGTCCTCGAGCCAGTCGGCCTACCTGATTAGCGGGAGCACGAGTACCGTGCCAATCAAGGGCCAGTTCGAAATTCGTCTCGACGGCCGGTTCTTCAAGGGCGATGAGAACAACACGTACATCGGGGCAAATCTCATTTACGGCCTGGGCGACGGCCTCGCCATCGCCATCAATGGCGGATTCGCACCTAAGAAAACCCAAATGTTCGGCCTGGTTGGAATCCGCACCGGTGGAAACGACTTCGAGGTCCAAGCCAAATATCGGATCAAGGAGTTCCCTGGTCTGGCCCTCGCCTTGGGAATCAGCGCGCCCAGCACACCCAAACAAACGAACACGTTTATCACCGGCCGCGCAACGTTCGGGGGCGAGTTCAAAGGTCTCAGCGCCTATGCCGGCGTGGCCGGAGTTTTCAAAAGCGACGCCAATCTCGCCGCAATCACCTTCGGGGGCGAAAGCACCCCGAACAACGGCTTCAGCATTGTTGGCGAGCTCAACCTCATCGTGTCCGGAAACAACACGTTTGATCGATCAGGCAATCTGAAGCGTGTCAGCACCTACGGACTCGCCGCACGCTACCGAATGCCCAACGACCCGACCGGTACGAGCATCATGATTGGCTGGACCAACGCACTCGGCTCAACCACTGGCTTCTCATTAAGCCCCGGCCTCAACAACTCGGGCGCACTCTTCCTGGGGGTGACGTTCATCAAATGAAACGCATCAATCTTTTCTTCGTCATCGCCATGGGTATCGTCGCCATGATCGGTTGCGCCGGCGGAAGCGAGCCGTTCGATCCGTCTGTCGTGATTCCGCCGGTTGGAACCACGTTCGGAATCAGCCCAATTCCCGGCCAGTCGATTGGCACCGCTCCCGGTAATTCCGCCGTGTTCCCAATCACCGTCACCAAGCTGCTCTTGAATCCTCCCCAAGCCTCGCGCGCCGAAGGCGACGTGACACTAAGCATCACGGGGGTGCCGGCAGGATTTACGGCTTCGTTTTCGGTTAACCCCGTCACACCCACCTTCGAAGGTGCCCTGAGCCAGCTCACGGTAAGTGTCGACGACGCTCAAGGGATTCCCAGCAGAAGCCTCCCGCCAACCGAGTTCACTCTGACGATCAGCGGCTCCGATGGCCACAACACGCGGTCCGTCCAGACAACGCTAACCGTGAACCAAACGACCACCTTCGTGATCGATCCTGTCGCCGATCAAACGGTCGACCTGGGGCAGATCGCCGAGTTCCCGGTCACCGTTCGCGAAGTCGCCGGCCCCGGAAGCTCCCGAGCAACCGGTCCTGTAACCATCAGCGTTCTCAACCTCGACAGCGACTTGAGGTCCGAAATCACCGTGAATCCGGTGACACCGACTCCCGGTGGTGCCACCACGATAGTTCGAATCGAAACCGCCCCGGATGACAGTGCGCACCAGCGAACGAGAGGACAATCTCAGACGCAGTACACGATCACGTTCCAGGGCAGCGATGGCAATCGCAACCAGACAAGAACCGCAGTCCTGACTGTCATTTCAGGTAGCTAGTTCAGAGGGGGCGCTCCTAAGCCCCCTTTCCCAGCAACCTGTCGATGGGCGGTCGTTCTGAACCTGGTATCGCTACTACTACCGAGCCCCTCCATGGAGTGGGATGGTAGTAGCGGGCGGATGGTGGTTGCGGCTTTTTCTGGCCTCACACTTCTAAGGGTTGAAAAGGCGGTTTTGTCAACCAACTCGGGCAAAAAGAGGCAAGAAGTTTTGGAACTTGCACTGTCGAGGAGAGAGCCCTCGGAGCCCGAATCCGCTTTGTGAGACTTCGTGCCCTTAGTGCCCTTTGTGTTAAAACGCCCGAAGAAGGTCGACCAAACAGTCCAAAGTTCACCTCGCACCCTGACCGTCACGTCAGGTAGCTACTTCATAAAGGGGGCACCGCAGGTGCCCCCTTCTTTTCAAGCAATTTGATCCGCAGCTCCACTTCCGTGCGAATCTGCTTGGCCAGCTCCTGCAGGTTCCCCTTGTCCCCCTTCAGCTCCAGCGTCTCCACCGTCTTCCGGTTCTGATCCGCGTCGAACTTCTGGATGTACAGCTTCAGCGTCACGCTGTCACCGCTGACCACATAAGTCCCAGCCGCCCGATATACGTTCGGATGCTTCGGCACGTCGTACCAAAACTTCACGTCCTTCGCGTCTTTGGTGGCCTCGTGAATCAGCTTCTCCAAGCCCAGCGGATCCTCTTCATCAGCCTGGAACGAACCGAGAATCACCACCGGCTTAGGAGGCCGAAGCCCAACCGATCCCTTGGCATCGCTCGCCAAAACCCCAATATCAAACGTAGACCCGCGCGTCGAGCGCCGAAACTCCGGCTGCTGAATCCCCTTCACGCCAACCTCCGACTTCAAAGACTCCACCCGATTGGCCGCATAGCCAAGCCACCGCTCGACATCCACGAACATCTCCCCGCTCGGAGCCTTCCGCAGACCATCCCCCGAAGCCCGATCGATCGCCTCCAGAAGCGCGTAAGTCAGCATTCCGTGATCGACATTGCTCGACTCGTAGCTAAGCTGGTTCGCCGCCGATCCCGCCAACAGCCAGGTGCCCGTCGTATCCCGAATCGCCTCCCAAGCCCGCTGATAGTCGCCCGAAACCGAACGCCCGTCCCCCAGCAGGCTCGACCCCGCCGCGCCGCTATGACATGTATCGAGGATCACCACTTGCTTGTTCGCGGGAATCTTCGACAAAGCCAGCCGCAAGTCCTCGCCACTAATCGTCGCGGTCGAGGCCATCGCCGTCGTGACATCCGAAGGATCGGCTTCCGAGGTCAGGAAGAAGTAATCCGACCGGTCCCCGATCTTGCTCACCCCGTGCCCCGCAAAAAACACCAGCACGATATCGCTCGAAGAAGCGCTTGCCGCCGTGTCCCCGAACCACTTCAGGATGTTCTGTCGAGTCGGCCTCTCCTGCCCCTCGCCCGTCCCAAGAACCTGGACCTCGACCTTCCCCGGCAGCAGCTTCTCGCCAACATTCTTCACCGCCTGCCCCAGCGCAACCGCATCCGAAGGCGGAGCCCCAAGGTCGCCGGAGGTCCCCGGATAATCACCAACCCCCACGAACAGAGCGCGAATATGCACGTCCGGCACCTTCAGCGAAGCCGGAACCCCGACGTCGAGGGAAACCGGAGCGCTCGTCAAGTCCCCATTCTCGTTCGTAACCGTCACCGACAGAACATTTCCCCGACCCTGAGGCAGGCTCGTCTCCGGCACCAGAAAGCTCATGTACTGTTCGAGGTCGAGCTGCACATAGCCGCTGCTCTTCTTCGAGTAGAACTGCTTCCCGTTCAGATAGAAGCTCATCTTCCCGATGCCGCCCCCATCCCGCTCCTTCGCCTGAATATCGATCACCAGCGGCTTCGCCGCCTTCACACTCAGCTCTGGATACAGACGCAGCGACTCAAGCGAAGGCACATCCCTCAGCGGGTCCTTATCCAAACCCAGCGCCTTGCCCAGCAACCCCGGCTCATAGAACTGCCCCTTGAGCTGAGGCATCGAGATCGGCTCCAGCCCGTGCTCCCACTCCATGACGAAGTAAGCCCCCGTCACATTGTTCGGGTCGCTCGCGTCATACCGCCCCTGCTCGTCATAGACCAGCCACTCCCCGCTCTCCATCAGCACGATCGACGCAAGCCGCTCTTTGCCCGGCTTCACATCCCAGACCGCCGCGCCCTGCCGATCAAAAGTGACGATCCGAGTCCCGCCCGCCGCAAACTTCGCGTCGACAACTACATCCAGGTGCGGCAAATCCATCACCTTCTTGCCCGTCGCAACATCCCAAACGCTCGCGACCGTCCCGTCCGCACTCAGCATCAAGCTGCCGTCGCCATTCAGATCAAAAATCGAAGACGAGCCCCCGGAATTCAGCTTCCGCACCGACTTACCCGTCGCCGCATCCAAGACCTCCCGATCACTGTCTGTAGCGATCAGAACCCGCGAATCATCCGCCGAGACCTTATAGCCGCTAAGATTTCCACCTTTGCCTTCCCAAAGCACCTTCCCATCCGCAGGATCGACCATCCAGTACTTCGACCAGCTATAAATGAACAGTCGCTTGCCGCCGTTCAGAAACCGCATCGAGACACCCAGATCGTCGAACTTGCCCAGCGAGCGAATCTTCTCCCCCGTCTCGATGTTCCAGAGAACGACCTCCTGCCCGGGATGCCCCGCCGTCACGACCCACTGCCCATTCGGATGGTAGGTGATCTCATTCAGCCCACCCTGATCCTTCTCGACGGGCCATTTTTTGCTGTGAATCGTCTCCCCCGTCGCCACATCGACTTCGTAAACCGAATCCCCGTAAATCACCGCCGCCCGCCGCCCATCCGGACTCCACGCATACCCATCCGCCATCGGCTTCGAGCTGAACCGCATCCGGTTCTGCCAAAGGTCGTAGCAATAGAAGCTGTTCTCGCCCACCCGAGTCGTCACCATCAGCGTCTCGCTATTCGGTGACCAGCTCGGGCTCTCAAATGCTGCCCAGAACGAGTGCAGCTTATGCTGCCCCGTCCCGTCCAAAACAAGGTTCTTGGCTTGCGGATGATCGCCGAACAGAGAAAACTCGCCTGCCATCCAGATCGTAGTGCCGTTCGGAGCAAGCTCCCCCGACTCGATCGTCACGCAGTCCCCGTAAGTCGACTTCACCGCCTCCCCCTTCAGCAGGTCGTAGCGATGAATCTCCCCCTCCGAATAACCCAGCCAAAATACGTCGTCCCGAGGAGAAAACGCGCCTGCCATCGGATTCCCCGACTTCAGGGCAAGCGGAATCTCTTTCCGCTCGAACGTGTCCCAAACCTTTAGCGTCCGATCGTTCGCATACGTGCCGATGTATCGCCGGGGCGCCGAAACCCGCATCTCCCGAACCGCATCCTTGTGCCCCGTGAACTTGAAGAACGGCTCAGCCGCACCCGCCTTGGCCAGCCAAATATCCCCATTTGCCTGGCAGGCCGCGACCTCGTCTCCCTTCTTGCCCACGAACGCAGCCCCCATCTCGATATTGCCCACCGATCCACGCTCGGCGATCACGTGCGGATACGTCTGCATCTTCGCCCCATCCCCGACCTTGTAAAGCAGTGCCTTGTTGTCGAGAGAAGTCACCAGGACCATGCTGGAATCCGCCGAGAAGTTCGCCCACCGGATTGGCATCTTGTCCGCCGCCGCCTGCCAGAGCCCTTTCTTCGCCGACACGCTCCAAAGCCGCCCAGTAGCATCGTCACTCCCCGAAAAAAGCACCTTCCCATCCGGAGAGAAGGACAGACACCTTGCCGCCTTCGTATGAGAGCCAACAACGCCCAGGCTGCCCCCACTGGCAGAATCAAACAGCCGAATCTTGCCAAGAGATGACCCGATTGCGACCGTGCTTCCGTCCCCCACGATTGCCTCGCTCACCCATTCCTCCCCCTCCGGAGCCTTGATCACAGAAAGCCCCTTCGCGCGCTCGCTATCCCAAACGCGCAGCTCGTCCGCCGAAAGCGTCACGATCCGCGTCCCGTTCGCCGAGAAGTTGACGCGCTGCACCGCCTTCGTATGCCCGCTGAGGATCGTCAGCAGGATCTGCTTCCGGGCGTCCCAAAGGCGCGGCGCATAGCCCCGGTTGTGAGTGATAAGTCGGCTTCCATCCAGCGATTCCTCGATGTCGAGAATGCTCTGGTCGGAAGACTGGGGGACGATTCGAATGCGAGGGGCGGACAGCTTCTGGCCGAGTCCAGCCGCCTTGATGGGCTGCTGAACCGGTTGCAGAGCTGCCGATCCCGTCGCAAGTGCGAGCAGGATCAGCGATGTCATTGCTTCTTCAAAAGAGGCTTCTTGCCCCGCTCCGGGCTGCTGAATTCAAAGCCAGGCACCTGCTTGAACCCCTTCTCCTTCAACAGCTTCTTGATCGCGTCGATGCACTCTTCCAGCGGAGCCTCCGGCAATTCCTCGAGGATGCCGCCGAACACCAACGAAAACAGCCCCCGATCCGGCTTCGCCGGATCCTTGAAGTCCAAGTCCGTCGTCGTCTGATCCTCCGCTCCCGCAAACAGGAACGCATAATCCGCGCTCTGCGTCAGCCCCTGCTTCTGAATCGCCTTCAGTTCCCCGATCTTCGCGTCCGGAACCTTCGTCATCCGGCTCGTCATCTTCACGTCCAAATACTTCACCCGCGCCTGCCCCGGCTTCCCGTCGAAGCTGAACACGTCGCGCGACATGCCGCCGCTAAAACAGCTATCGAAGATCAGCGTCGAGCTAATACCCGCCTGCATCAAGTTGCGCGCCAAGTCGCCGAACAGGCTCCCCGGCACCAGCTTGTCGTCGGCCAGCACGATGACCTCCTGCAGCCCATCCTCTTCCTTCTTATCTTCGATCTGTCCGCCATGCCCCGAGTAGGCGAACACCACCTGATCGCCCGGCTTCGCCGTCTCCAAGGCCCACTTCATAGCCCCGATAAACCCGGCCTCGCCCGCGTCCTTGTCATAAAGCGCCTTGATATTCGCCGGCTTGACCCCGAATTTGTTCACGAGCAAATCGTTGTAGGTCTTGATGTCGTTGACCGCGCCCGATAGGTTAGGGTTGATCACATTCCCCTTGTCGTCCTTCATCGGCTTGCCGTCTTTATCCAGCACCGCCGGATATTGATTAATCCCCACAAGCACCGCATAAGTCTCCGCCTGAGCCGTGCTGACACCAACAAAAAGGGCTGCCAAGGCAGCCGCCATCGTAATTCGTTTCATGTTTGTTTGTAGTCCTTCCTCCCTGAAGTCCGCTCACCGGCATTTGCCAGGAGCGCAAGGTTGATCTGCCTTTATTCTAAGCAGAAGTTGGACATTTGTGTCGCCTCCGAGCAAAAACGTTCAGTCTCAAAACAAGGAAATCCCGCAAATCGGATCTGGGGTGAAGTCACCATCGAACTGTAGTCGCGCGATGGCTCGTGCCCGCCTCCGGCCCTCCGGCCCTCCGGCCCTCCGGCCTTCCGGCCCCCGCTGTCCCCTCCACCGTTAAAAAATAGGTGGCTAGCCTTATACTAAAGCATGGCTCGACTCTCCGCGGTGCAACTTTGCGGCCTAGCCATT
>JBGGMI010000011.1:0-5957 GCA_041288075.1 Fimbriimonas sp. | reverse complement strand
GTCGACACGAAGTACTCCTGCGCCTCCTTCGCTGCTTCCACGCTGTGATAAAGCGCCACCGTCTCGTAGCCCAGCCGCATCTTCGCATCCCTCGGGTGCCCCTTCAGCAGCTCCTGAACCTCCGCCATCGGTACATCCGTGACCAGCTCGAAGTAGTTCGCCATCAGCTCGTCCGGAATAGACATCGACTTTCCAAACATATCGTTCGGCGTGTCCACAACCGAAATGTAGTTCCCCAGCGACTGGGACATCTTCTCTTTCCCGTCCGTACCGACCAGCAACGGGCAGAGCAGCACGACTTGCGCCTCCAACCCAAAGCTCTCCATCAGATCTCGGCCAACCAGGCAGTTAAACTTCTGGTCGTTCCCCCCGATCTCCACATCCGCCTTGATCTCAACAGAGTCCAGCCCCTGCGCGATCGGATAAAGAATCTCATGCATCGCGATCGGCCGATGCTCGGCCAGCCGCTTCGTGAAGTCGTCCCGCTCCAGAATCCGAGCGACCGTGTACTTGGAGCACACCTTGATTACGTCCTCGAACGTCATGCGGCCGAGCCAATCCTTGTTGAAAACGATCTCCGTCTTCGACCGGTCGAGGATCATCCCGACCTGTTCCATCACCGAATCGACGTTTTCCTGAATCTCCTCACGAGTGAGCTGCTTGCGTGTCTTGCTCTTGCCCGTTGGGTCGCCGATCATCGCGGTGAAGTCCCCGATAATCAAGATCGCCGTATGCCCAAGACGCTGAAAGTCTCTCAGCTTTCTCAGCACCACTGCCCAGCCCAAGGTGACGTGCCGTGCGGTAGGATCGACCCCAAGCTTGATCCTCAGCGGAGCGCCCTTCTCGAGCTTCTTCCGAAGATCGTCCTCGCTAATAATCTCAATGGTGCCGCGCCGCAATATCGCAAGCTGTTCGTCAATAGTCATGGGGAGCGGTGATTTTACCGTCCGGCCACGAAGCCACCGTATGAGCATAATCCTTCCATGCTTCGTCTCTTAGCAATCCTCGGCGCAACCCTTCTCATGAGTCTCGCACTGGCCCAAAAGTCTCCAGAAGTCCACACGGATCGAACCGTCACGTTTCGGCTCAAAATGCCAAACGCCCTGAAAGTCGATCTTTCGCTCGAGGGATTCGACGGCATGCCGATGAGCAAGTCGAATGACGGCTGGTGGAGCGTCACGACGAAGGCACTGCCGGCGGACATCTACGGCTACACCTTCAACGTCGATGGCACAACGGTCCTCGATCCGCAGAACCACCTCTTCAAGCCCAACCTGATCTGGCAGAGCAACATGGTCGTGGTGCCAGGGAACGAGTTGTGGGAGGTGCAAGATGTGCCGCATGGGGCGCTGCATCGGCATCATTACAAGTCCGGCGTAATTGGCGACCAGAGAGACTTCTTCGTCTACACTCCCCCGGCCTACAGCACCGGAAAGAACCTGCCCGTGCTCTATCTCCTGCACGGTTTCTCGGATACCGCCGACGGTTGGACGGCGGTCGGCAAGGCTCACGTGATCCTGGACAACCTGATCGCCCAGGGCAAGGCTAAGCCGATGCTCGTCGTGATGACCCTCGGATATGGTGTGCCCGACTTCGCCAGTCCCGGCGGCACCAACTTCCGCAATCCCGAGCTGGTCACCCGCAACTACACGAACTTTTCGCGGGCGCTGTTGGAAGAGGTCGAGCCGATGGTGGAGAAGGAGTACAAGGTCTCGAAAGCGGCGAAGGATCGAGCTATTGCGGGCCTCTCGATGGGTGGCGCCGAGAGTCTGTTTGTGGGTCTGAACAACCTGGGGACCTTTGGGTACATCGGAGCATTCAGCAGTGGAGGCCTTCCCGGCAGCCCCGAAAGCGCCTTTCCAAAGTTCACCGCCGACGCAGCCAACAAGCATCTCAAGCTGCTCTGGATCGCCTGCGGCACCGAGGATGGCCTGATCGGGATGAACCGCGGGCTGGACAAGTGGCTGACAGAGAAGCGTGCGAACCACTCGTATGTGGAGTTGCCTGGGCGTCACACGTGGATGGTGTGGCGGAGGAACCTGGCGGAGTTCGCGAGCCTGATCTTTAAGAGTTAAGCCTTCTTCCGGGGCATCACTCCGTAGACCTCGTTGATCATCGTCTCGGCTCTGCCGTCCGCCCCGATCGCGAACGTCGTGTCCGATGGACCCTCCGTGACGCTTGGCCACTTCAGCCAGAAGAGGCCACCATCGACGTGGCTCAGCACGCCTTCACGCGTCGAGGTGCCTGCTCGGACGACTAGCCCGTCACCGGACTTCCGAATCTCGAAGGTCCCGTAAAACTCGCTCTCATACGTGCCGACGAGGCTATCGAGGGAGAACGGTGCCGGCTTGGGGTTCTTGGGGGGAGAGGGCATCTTGAACATCGCCTCAAGCCGGTTGTTCCGGTCCATGATCTCCTTTTGGTTCGCCTCGCGATCGCCCTGATTTAGCAGCCGAGCCAGCCACTCCGCACGGATCGCTTCCGGAAAAGCCGTCAGATTTAAGTTCGCGAACACCGCGATTGCGGCATGCTTCTCCGGCACGAGCACCACCGTAGTGCGGACGCCCGGAATCGCGCCGCCCTTTTCGATCACTTGCACGTTCGCGTAGTCATAGCTGCCGAAGCCCAGCCCGTAATAAAAACCGCTCGCCTCCGAAATCGGAGGCATCTCCGCGAATGTCCGCTCGCTCACCATGCTTCGCTCAAAGATCTGCTTCACCGTTTCCGGCTTCAGCACCTGCCTCCCTTCGAAGCGCCCCTCCGCCAGCAGCATCTTCAGCCAGTTGGCGATGTCGGACGCGGTCGTCGCCACCGAGCCGGCCGCTCCCAGCACGTTGTGGTCCATGTGGGGAACCTCGATCATCTTGCCGTCGACCATCGCGTAGCAATTGGAGGTGTTCGAATCCTGCAGAGCCTCCAGCGTGGTGAAACTTCGCCGCATCCCCAGTGGCGCGAAGATTTTGGATGCCATCAGCTCGTCCCAAGAGCCACCGCCAACCGCCGCCTCCACTTCGCCCGCGAGGAAGAAGGCGATATTCGAGTAGGTGGCCCTGTCGCGCAGAGAATTCGCGGGCTTGTAATAGCGCAGACGCCGAAGCACCTCCGCCCGGGAGAAGCCGACCTGCCCGATCGTGTCCCCTCCAAACGCTGGGTATCCCGATCGATGCGCCAGCAAATCGCGCATCGTCAAGTTGCGGCCAATGTAGTCGTCGTAGTGGACGAACTCCGGAAGGTAGTTGAAGATTGGGCGATCGAAGTCCAGCTTCCCCTCGTCCTTCAGCGCCCCCGCCAGCGTGCCTGTGAACGCCTTGGAGACCGAGGCCATTTGAAACACCGTGTTCGGATCGACGGGTGCCTGCTTGGCAGTGTCCCGGACCCCGTACCCCTTCAGGAGCACCGTTTTGCCATCCTGTACGATCACCACCGCGGCTCCGGGAACGTGGTAGTCCTTCAGCGCCTTCTGCACGAAGGCATCCATATCGGAAGCCTGGGAAACAACGACCGCCGCAGCAATGCAAAGGGTAAGCACGAGCCAATTCTAACGCGACTTTAAGCACGTGTCCAGAGTGTCATGATGATGATTGGCCATCTGCATGAAGATCGACCTCTTTATCACCTGCCTCAACGACGCGCTGTTCCCGAAGACGGGAGAGGCGACGGTGGTGTTGCTCGAGAGGCTGGGGCATCAGGTGCGCTTCAACCCCGAGCAGACCTGCTGCGGGCAGATGCATTTCAACACCGGCTACCAGAAGGAGGCGATGCCCATTATTCGGCGCTTCGTCGACACGTTTAAGGACGCAGACGTGGTGGTGGCACCAAGTGGTTCCTGCGTCGCAATGGTGCGCGATCTCTATTCCAAAGCTGCCGAATGGGCGGGGGACGAGCGTTTGGCCGCCGACGTCGCGCTACTGGCTCCGCGCGTCTTCGAGCTCAGCGAATTTCTGGTCGGGAAGCTAGGGCTTGAGGATGTCGGCGCTTACTATCCGCACCGCGTCACCTACCATCCCACCTGCCACGCGATGCGCATGCTCAAAGTCGGCGAAGCCCCCCTGAAGCTCCTTAGCAAGGTGCGAGGACTGACGCTTGCCGAACTCCCCGCAGCGGAGCAGTGTTGTGGATTTGGTGGCACCTTCAGCGTCAAGAACGCCGATACCAGCATCGCCATGCTCGCGGACAAGGTGCAGAACGTCATGAGCACGAAATCGGAGGCCTGCACGGCGGGCGACAATAGCTGCCTCATGCACATCGGCGGTGGCCTGAGTCGGCTCCGCAGTGGTACTCGCACG
The DNA here is from genome assembly GCA_041288075.1 of Fimbriimonas sp. Classification (GTDB taxonomy): domain Bacteria; phylum Armatimonadota; class Fimbriimonadia; order Fimbriimonadales; family Fimbriimonadaceae; genus Fimbriimonas. Next base: position 1,671 of record JBGGMI010000011.1, on the reverse strand, counting down.
ATCCATCTTGCCGAAATCCTCGCCAGCACCGAGCAGCGGGTGTTCGCATGAGCCGCGGAGGGATCAAGCCGGAGCAGTCCTTCAAAGACGCCGCGCATGACACCCTGCAGAACGCGCAGATGCGGCGGAACCTGCGACACGCCACCACCACCATCCGGGAGAAGCGCTTGCGGGCGATCGCCGAGCTGCCGGATTGGCAAGAGCTCCGGCTCGATGGCGCGGCTCTGAAAGACGAGGCGCTATCGCACCTACCGGAGCTTCTGCTGCAGCTCGAAGACAACGTTCAGAAAGCCGGCGGCAAGGTTCATTGGGCGAGGGACGCCGCCGAGGCTCGCAAGATCGTCGCGGACATTGCTCAGAGCCACGAAGCCAAAGTAGTTATCAAGGTCAAGAGCATCGCTACCGACGAGATCGAGCTGAACGGGGGGCTGGAGGAGCGTGGCATCTCGGTCATCGAAACCGACCTAGCGGAGCTGATCGTCCAGCTCTCGAACGACCGCCCCAGCCACATCCTCGTCCCCGCCATCCACCGCAACCGTTCGGAAGTGCGTGAGCTGTTCATCCGCGAACTCGGCGCGGACCTCCCGAGCGACGAGCCTGCGGTGCTTGCCGACGCCGCTCGAACCTACCTGCGGGAGAAATTTCTTAGCACGAAGGTGGCGATCAGCGGGGCGAACTTTGCCATTGCGGAAACCGGGGCGGTGTGCGTGTTTGAGTCCGAAGGCAACGGCCGCATGTGCCTCACCCTGCCCGAGGTGCTCATCACCGTGATGGGCATCGAAAAGATCCTCGCCAAATGGCAGGACATCGCAACCTTTCTACGGCTGCTGCCAAGATCGAGCACCGCAGAGAGGATGAACCCGTACACCAGCTTTTGGACGGGCGTGCACAAAGGCGACGGACCAAGCGAATTCCACCTCGTCCTCCTCGACGCTGGTCGAACGGACGTCCTCGCCGACAAGGTGGGCCGCCAGGCGCTCCGCTGTATCAGATGCTCCGCCTGCCTGAACGTCTGCCCCGTCTACGAGCGGGCCGGAGGGCATGCCTACGGCAGCGTCTATCCCGGCCCCATCGGAGCCATCCTCACACCCCAGCTCCTTGGCATGCACGACCAGAACGCGAACACCCTCCCTTACGCCAGCACGCTCTGCGGGGCCTGCTTCGACGCCTGCCCCGTCCGAATTGATATCCCCGAAGTGCTGATTTACCTGCGAGGCCACACCCAGAAGCCAGGGCTGGAATCGGCAGGAATGAAGGCGATGGCATGGGCGATGTCCGACCCTGGCCACTTCGGATTGGCACTCACGCTGGCTCGCATCGGCCAGGGTCCCCTGGTTCACGAGGGGAAGATCCGCTGGCTTCCCGGAATGCTCGGAGGCTGGACCGCTGCCCGCGACATGCCTGAGGTGCCACGACAATCTTTCCGCGAATGGTGGAAGAAGCGGGAGGCGAATGGACGCCAAAACTGAGATCATCGACCGCATCAAGCGAGCCTCGGCTACTCCCGTTGAGGCCGACCGCGTGCCTGTTCGTGCTTCCCAACGAGGTCGAGCTGAAATCGTCGATCAATTCGCCGAATACGTTGCCGAGTATCGAGCGACCGTCGTTCGTGTCGGGCAAGCGGAGCTTTCCCAGGCGATAAAAGCCCTCCTGCACGAACGAGGCAGCGAG
>JBGGMI010000010.1:0-7467 GCA_041288075.1 Fimbriimonas sp. | reverse complement strand
GGGATCGATGCAAGTGGGGAAGTACATCCAGCAGGTAGCCGCCGGCGACCCTTACAAGTTCGTGGCCACTGAGATGGGCGGCAAGAACGGCACCATTGTTCTTGAAGACGCAGACATCGATCTGGCGGTGAATGCTTGCGTGCTGGGCGGCTTCAAAACCTCAGGCCAGCGCTGCGTCTCTACGAGCCGCATCATCGTGGACCGCAAGATCGAACAAGAATTCACCTCCCGCTTTGTCGAGAAGGTGAAGCGTATCCGGGTTGGCGATGGCATGAATTCCGAAGTCTTTATGGGTCCGCTCATCGAAGAGTCCGGCATCGAGAAGTGGAAGCTGCACAACGCGAAGGCCAGGGAAGAAGGGGCCGAGGTGCTGGTGGATGGCAGTCACCTCACGCAAGGAGAACACGAGTGCGGCAATTTCGTTTCGCCGTTTGTGTATAGGTTTGAACGTTACAAGCCCGATACTTTTTGCCTGAAGGAAGAAGCCTTCTCCCCCCACGTCGCGATCATCGGAGTTAACGGAATGGAAGAGGCAGTGGAGGTCTACAACGACACCGAATACGGCCTCTCGATGGCAGTGATCACCGAGGACTATCGCAAGTGGCGATGGGTCCGCGACCATGCGGAGTACGGGCTCGGTTACGTCAACCTCCCCTCCATCGGAGCCGAAGTCCATCTGCCCTTCGGAGGCGTGAAGTCGAGCGGCAACGGCCATCCTGGAGCAGAAGGAATCATCGAGTCGATCACGCACCGAGTGGCGTTCACCGTCAACCACGGCCGAGAGATCGTGATGGCGCAAGGACTCAGCACCAGCATCTAGCGTCATGGCCGTCAGCGTCATCGTGGTGAGCTTCAACACAAAGGAGAAGCTCCACCGCTGTCTATCGTGCGTGGAACCCGAGCACGAACTGATCGTGGTGGACAATGCCTCGAAAGATGGCTCAGCAGAAATGGTGAGAGCCGACTTCCCAAGGGCGAAGCTGATCGCGAACGCCGACAACAAGGGCTTTGGTGCCGCCAACAATCAGTGGGCCAAGCTCGCCACCAACGATTGGCTGCTCTACCTAAACAGCGACTGCTATGCTGCCCCGGGAGCCATCGGCGGGCTGGCAGAATCCCTCCAACAAGCGGAAGCAGTTGCCGGTGGGGGCAAGCTGCTGAACATCGACGGCAGCCTCCAACAGAGCGTCGCCGCCGAACTCACCCTCTGGATGGTCTTCCTCGAACAGACCTTTATTGAGCGGCCCCTGCGAAATCTACAAGCAGGCTATTGGCGAACACCCGCAGTCAAATCAGAAGTAGACCAGGTGATGGGCGCATGTCTTATGGTCAAGCGGGGAATGGAGGCATTCGACGAACGCTTCTTCCTCTACTGCGAAGACACCGACCTGTGCAAGCGACTAAAAGAGCACGGCACCATCCTCTACGACCCGCAACACGAATTCACTCACGAGCTCGGCTCCAGCAGCTCCGGCAACCGCTGGCTCTCGGTAGCACGCTACAACTTAGGGAAGGAACTGTACTTCGAGATCCATCACGGCAAAACTGCCCGCAGGATATGCTGGCTGCTCAACCGCGGAGGCGCTGCTCTTCGAATGATTGGCTGGACCCTCGTCTCACTGATCCGACCATCGCGATTTTCACAGGTCAAGCTGTTCTGGAGAGTGCTAACAGCGCGAGACAGCTCGCTTCGCTAATCGGCAGTCATCGGTGCGGCTTCATACTTAGCGATAATCTCGGCCGGAGCTCCAATCTCTCGTACATGTCCGTTGTGAAGCCACACGCATCGGTCGGCTATCCGCAGCACGGACTCCGTGTCATGCGACACAAACAGGATCGTTCCGCCCGCTCTCCTGAACTCCTCGATCCTTGCGTAGCACTTCCGCTCAAAGTCAAAGTCGCCTACCGCTAAAACTTCATCGACAATCAACACCTCGGCATCGACATGCACCGCCACAGCGAAGCCGAGACGGGCCAGCATTCCGCTCGAGTAGGTGCGTGTCGGTTGATGGATGTGATCGCCAAGTTCGGAGAAAGCCACGATCTCTTCGATGCGGCTCTGCATCTCTTTGCGAGTCATGCCGAGGATGACCCCGTTGAAGAAGATGTTTTCGTAGCCTGTGAGGTCCGGATGGAACCCTGCGCCGAGTTCGAGCAGCGGGGCGAGTCTTCCCCTTACGACTACTTGACCTGAACTAGGCTTGTAGACACGGGCGATCAGAGAAAGCAGGGTGCTCTTTCCGGCTCCGTTTCGGCCGACAATCGCCACGCACTCGCCGGGCATGACGTCGAAGCTCACGCCCTTCAGGACATGCAGGTGGCGCATCTCGCGTCGCTTCCACCAAAGGAGCATGGTCTTGAGCGAGGCGATTCCGGAGGTGCTGACCAGGAAGCGCTTGTCCAGGTTCTGGACCGACAGTGACGGCTCTCTCATGGGCGCTCCACGAACCTCCACTTGAGGTTGTTAAACGTTCGGTAGCCGAGCAAAAGAATGCCAAAGGAGGCGACTGCAGCGATGGTTAGGTATCGCCAGTCCAAGGGCTGAGCCGCTATGTAGAGCGTTTCCTTGGTGACGGGATCAAACCCGGTGGGCACCTTTACGGGAGCGAGGAGGAGCTTTCGGTAGGCGACGCTGAGTTCGGCGACGGGGTTGAGGTGATACAGCTTGTAGACCCAGCCGTGGTAGGTGTGGTTGAGCGGGGTGTTGGCGACGAGCTCGGAGAAATAGACGATGGGGCAGAGGAAGAAGAGGAGGTAGAGCAGGACTCCGAGGATGTACTTGACGTCCTCGTAGAACGTGTTAAAGGCGCTGACGATGAAGCTGAGGCCGCAGGCGAGGCAGAAACTGATAAGGAAGAGGACCGGCAGCAGGAAGGAACCGATCTGGAACGGCCACACGCGCTCGCCATTTGCCCCGGGGAACAGCAGGTAGATGACGAGCATGTAGGCAAAGAACACCAACATCGACAACATGAAGTTGATGAAGTTGCTGATGACCGCGGCCAGAGGCAGGATCTCGCGAGGGAAATAGATCTTCTTGATGAGCGGCATCGCGACGAGGATCGTTTGGGCGGAATCGAGGAGACAGTTTTGAAAGAAGATGAACGGGAGGTAGGCAGCGAGGATGTAAGCGCTGTAGTTCTCCACCTTCACGCCCATGAAGTTTTGGAACACGAACGTCATCACCATGACGGTGAGGAGGGGATTGAGGAGCGACCAGAAGAAGCCGAGCGCCGAGTTCTTGTAGCGGATCTTGAGATCGCGCTGAACCATCGTTATGAGCAGCTCGCGGAACTTCCAGAGCTCCTTGAGTTCGCTCAGCATCGCGGCCCTAATTTACCCATCCAGCGGGAGTTCCTCAACCTTTAACTGCTTCCGACTGGAGTGATACACACGCATGACAAAGATGGTTTGATGGTCTTCTCGAACCCGGAAAACAATTCTGTGAGAGTGGTAATGGGCATTCCGAAGCTCTACTCCCATTTCATCGTTCTCTGGCAGAAGCGGATAGGATCGCGGATTCGCGGCTAAGTCGAAAATTACAGACCAAGCTCCCGACAGCCATTTGCTTGCACGCTGAGGTGAGTCTTTGGAAACGTAGGCGTGGAACTCGTCAAGGTCTTGAATGGCTGCGCTCGAGACGCGTAGCTCAAAAGCCATATTTGGCTTTCATCTCCTGAAACACTTCCTCAGCCGGACGACTTTTTCCCTCTTCATATTCTTGGAGAGCCTTTCTCAACGAGGCGATGAAGCGGCTGTGCTCTAGCTCATCAAGCATCTGCTGATAGGCTTCCGCGTCTTGCACGACGAGTTTGGCCTTTCCGTTCACGGTCAACAGCATCGGTTCACCCGTCTTTTCCAGGTTCAGAACTACTTCTTTGGTGTTCTTCTGAAAATTCGTCAGGCTGTCAACTGAAGTAGCTTTGATTCCGAGTCCCATTTAATTCACCGCTAATAAACAGTTTACTCGATCCATAGACCGCTCGAACCTGACGGGGGCTTCGCTCCTTCGGGCAAAACGACATAAACAGTTCTGCGCGATGTCGACCAAGCACGATCAAAGTCGGCACGCTTATAAACCCTCCGCACCTCGTCCTTCTTGGCCGGATCATTAAAAACCGGATCGCCGTCATTCGTGAAACCTACAAGGACTACGAGATGCCCAGAGTTCCCATCTCGCTCTTTGCCGCGAAGCAAATCCAGTGGTGCCGAGCAGATAAGCGGGTAGCCCGCGTCGATCCACTTTTCGGCATCGCCAATGCTTCCCAGCCTGGCGATGTAAGATCGCAGCCCCTTGAATGAACCCGCATAAGCCGCATTGAAGGGCCAATTGCCGGCACCATCGTATACCGAGTCCCAGACCCGCTTCTGCACTTCCGGTACGTCCTGGTTCAGCTCGGGCTTGGCGAGCACGTTGCTGTAATGCCAGAGCAGCATCGACACGCAGGTGGGACTACAGAGCACGCCCCCATTCTCATAGTTCCCCTGCGCTCGCTGTGGCACCTCGATCATCTTTCCCCAGGCGCTCGACCTCTCGGATCCGCTCGGCGAAAGCTGCCCATCCGAGAAGCTCAACGTCAGCAGCTTCAGCCTCGGCACTGGCCCCTCGCCAAGGCTAGACAGAGTAGCCCTCACATCCACGCTCGAAACAGCGGGCGTAAAGCGCATCGTGTCGGTGAGCACACGGCCAAGCTCGTCCTTTTGATCCTTCACACTTACCCGCGGAGAGCGTTCGTGATCGAGTGACCAGACCGCGAGCGTGTACCACTTCGTGCCCGACGCTCGAATCTCGATCTTCAGAGACGCGTTCTCCCCATTCTCCACGTTCCAAGAAGGAATGACCTCATCAAAGACCACCCCGGGATTGATGTTCGAATAGCTCAGCACAGCCTCCTGACCCGCTGGCGGGAAGGAGAGGTTGGGCTCGAAGGCGACCAGTTTCGCGGAGGTCTGGAGCGCAGCGGCGGCGGCAAGCATGGTCAAGGTCATGGAGGCTCTCGTGAATTCTACGACGAATGACTCGGGTTAGCGCTATTCTGTGACATGCGAGCTTGGCAATTCAGCAAGCCAAAGACCCCCGGCTTCGGGATTAGCAGCGCCTACTACCTGTCGGTGCTGTCTTCCCGTGCCACCCTGCCTCCCATTCGAGAGGTCGTTAATCCGAAGGGTACGGGCGGAGCGGTGGAGGGCTTTGGAGTGCCGCTGATGGCCGGCTCAGACAAAGACGACCTCGATCGGCCGATGGAGCGCGGCGCGTATGCTCTCGCCAGTAAGGACCAGAAGACGGTGCTTCGGCTGATGGTGATTAGCAAAGAGGAGGCAGGCTTCGATCCCGAGGCGATTACCAGGAGCGCCATGGCCGCGCAGCTAGGACCGGAGGAGATGGCTCGGATTCGGGCTACTTGGACTCTTTGCCAACTCACGTTCGAGTCCCATCACCCGATGGTCGCTCCCGGGCTGGATTTCCTTCTCGGCGTCGCGGAGAGGCTCGGGACGCTCTGCGAAGGGATGATTGCGGATGCGGTCTCACAGCGATATTTGCTGCCGGAGCAGGTGTTCGCCAAGCGCCGCCCGCTCGTGAAACTCGCCATCTATCCCGAGGAGCACGTCTCGATCAATTTCCGCGCGCGGGAGGATGGGATTCATGCCTATACGCTCGGTTTGCAGAAGTTTGTCTTCCCAGAGTTGGAGATATCGAACCTCTTCGAAGGAGACGAGGAAGCCGCCGCGCTGGGTCTGCTTTGGCTTGCGCAGCAAATGCTGAACGGCGCGAAGGTCGAGGCGGGCTTCGAGGTGGGCGCACCTACAATGCCTTTCGAGATCAGCCACGGAGGGTTCGACAAAGGTCTCTGGGAAGGAACCCCCGTATTCGAGCTCCTCCCTCCCACCACCGTAACGTCTTCCGAGGCGGTGCAGGCTTGGGCGAAGGAGATCGAACGGCTGAGTGGCTGATCGTGATCAAAGAGACCTACCGAACATGGGCATAAACAGGCCCACCGCAACCTGATTTGAGGCTGCCGTGTATAATTGCGGCACCCTGACCGGGGTTCAGATTTGGAGCATTAATGAAGCGACTTCTTAACTGGCTAAAGGCCGTTTTCCACCGCACGATGGATAAGGTGGAAGACCCCGATATCATGCTCGATCAGGCGAAGCGTGATATGCAAGCCGCGCTGATCGCCAATCGTGAAAAGGCCGTCCAGGCCATAACCCAAAAGAACCGCCTTCAGGGCATGCTGGACGACCACAAAAAGAAGTCCACGCAGCTAGAAACACAGGCATCCATGGCCCTCAAGCAGGGCAATCGCGAGCTCGCCGTGCAGTTCATGCGCGAGAAGATGAACAACGACGCGGTCGTTGTGCAGCTCCAGAATTCCTACGATCAAGCCCTTGCGACCGTCGACCAGGTCAAGGTTGCCATCAAGCGTCAGGAGGAGGAAGTCCGCAAGAAGACCGCCGAGGCCCTCGCCATGAAGGCGCAGTGGAAGAACGCGCAGATTCAGAATTCCATCTCCAAGGCTCTAGAGGGCCTCACCTTCGAGAACCAGTTCGAAGGATTCGGCGCGGTTCAGGAGCGCATCAAGGACGCTCAGAGCGAGGCTGCCGCCAGACAGGAAATGTTCGGCACGTCCATCCAGGGAAAGATGATGGACATGGAGGACAAGGCTCGCGACATGGAAGCGGAGAGCGAGTTGGAGCTGCTTGAGCAGCGCCTTGGGCTCAAGCCGGCGACGGCAACTCAGGACGCGACTCAGTCCGTGGCCGTGGGCGGACCCCCAGCGGGCGGAGCGCCGGTGGCCGATGTCACGCCGGTGTCAGAAGCCGAAAAGCAGCTCGAAGAGCTTGAGAAGCGTCTGCAGGGCGGATAAGTTCTCGCCTTAGCCGAGTTCTCTCAGCCACCTGCGCAACTCGCTAGTCCAAGGGTGCAAGGTTTCTGAATCAGGCACTCCGCCAAGACCCAATCCGTGCGGTCCGTGGGGATAGACGTGGAGTTCGTAGGGCACCTTCTGCTTGTTAAGAGCTTCAGCGAACGCCAGTGAATTTTGGGCCGGGACCGCGGAGTCATCCGCGGTTGTCCAGATGAAGCAGGGCGGTGTTTGAGCCGTTACCTGTCTTTCATTGGAAAGGTTTTCTAGGAGTTCGGGCGCGGGGTCTTGGCCTAGCAGGTTTTCCCGGCTGCCGGAGTGGCCAAAGCTGCCCATGGTGATGACCGCGTAGCAGAGGATGCCGAAGTCCGGCCGAGAGTTCTCTCGCTCGATCAGGTCCTGCGAAGCTTTGCTGCCGGCATCGAAATGAGTGAGCAGCGTCGAGGCGAGGTGGCCGCCTGCAGACGAACCCATGATGCCGATCTTCTTGCCTTCGACTCCCCACTCTTCCTCGTGCGCTCGGGCGAAGCGCACGGCTCGGGCGGCGTCTTGGAGCATCGATGGGTGTCGGTAGCCCTCGCTCCCAAGGCGGTACCGGAGA
>JBGGMI010000009.1:0-17030 GCA_041288075.1 Fimbriimonas sp. | reverse complement strand
TCTTATCAGAAATAAGCGTGATGTGACAGCGAAAACCTTCGTAGGTCAATACCTCAGGCAAGGTTAAGTGGCCTTATATGTGCAAGTTCTGATAGCCAAACTTATACGACCTCGGAGGGACTCGAACCCCCGACGCCCTCCTTAGGACGGAGGCGCTCTATCCTCTGAGCTACGAGGCCGGGCTTGAGGATACCGGATGATGATTGATGGTTGATGGTTGATGGTTGACCGGAAGGGCGTTGGGCGTTTGGCGTTTGGGGGGAGAGGGATGAACGGGGGTGAATGGGGTGAATGGGGTGACGGGGGTGAGTGAGGGGATATGATTTCTCTTGTGCCTGCTATTGAAACTGTCGACCTTCGGAAGACTTATGTGATTAACAAGAAGGCTCCCGGGGTTGGGGGGGCGGTTCGGGGGCTTTTCTCGCGGGAGAAGACTGAAGTTGAGGCCGTGAAGGGGATTTCGCTTTCGATCGAGCAGGGGGAGATGGTGGGGTTTTTGGGGCCTAATGGGGCTGGGATGACGACGACCCTCAAGATGCTTTCGGGGATTTTGCAGCCTACTTCGGGGCGGGCTTCGGTGCTTGGGTTCACGCCGAGCGATCGCGATGCGGAGATGCTGAAGCGGATCTCGCTGGTGATGGGGAACAAGAACCAGCTTTGGTGGGACTTGCCGGCTTGGGACTCGTTTGTGGTTTTGCGCGAGCTTTATGAGGTGGAGCCGGCTCGATTTAAGCGGAAGGTGGAGCAGTTGGTGGAGGGGCTTCAGCTTTCGGACAAGATCCACACTCAGGTGAGGCGGCTGTCTTTGGGGGAGCGGATGAAGTGCGAGCTGGTGGCGGCGCTGCTTTATTCTCCGGCGGTGGTGTTTTTGGACGAGCCGACGATTGGGCTGGACGTGGTTTCGCAGAAGCGGATCCGGGACTTTTTGAAGGAGGTTCACGCGGAGGAGAACGGGACGATGCTGCTGACCTCGCACTACATGCAGGACGTTCAGGAGCTTTGCGACCGGGTGGTGGTGATCCACCATGGGTCTTTGATCTTCGAGGGGTCTTTGGCGGAGCTGTCGCGGCGGTTTAGCGACGTGCGTCGGGTTCGGCTGACGTTTTCTTCGCCCGTGGCTTCTGCGGATTTGTCGCGTTATGGGAAGGTTGTGGAGTCTTCCTCGGATTCGGCGGTGTTGGAGATTGCTCGTGGGGAGACGGCGGCGATGACTTCGGCTTTGTTGCAGGTTTTGCCGGTGCTGGACCTTGGGATCGAGGAGGTTGAGATCGAGGAGGTTATGCGGGAGCTGTTTGCGCAGGAGGAGTCGGGGAGTCTAGGAGTCTAGGAGTCGGGGAGTCTTGCTTCGGAGTGCGGGACGTTCGGGGGTTCCGGAGGCTTAACACGGAGGACACGGAGTCTCACAGAGGGTGCGCGGGCTTGCGACGGCTCGTCGTGGACCGGGAGCCGGGACGCTGCCGCCACGTAACAAAAAAGAGCTCCCTTGGAGGGGAGCTCTTTTGAATTTGAGTGGGGTGGTTTATTCCACTTCTTTGGCGTTCGAAGATGTGTACGTGGCTTCGTTCACAAACTTGTACAGGTTGGTTCCTTCGTAGTTCGCGGTGAGGGCGTAGCGGACTTGCTCGCCGGACTTGGTTTTGCGAACCATTTTCTTGCGGCGGATGTCGGCGTCTGGGATTTCGACGTGCGATCTGGTCTTCAAATTGTAAAACTGCATTTTTCCTCCGTCCGGCGGGGGTGAAACTTGCTAGGTCCAATGCCCTGCCGGCTACGGGCTTGATCATATCACACATTTAGATTCAATAGAACCTGTTTTTTTTTGCGGGATGCGGAACAACTCTTCTGCAAGTGAGTCAATTAAACAAAGCCCGTTTAGCTTGAAATTCTCGACACGCGACGACAAGAGCCCAATTGAGGCGTCTGTAAAGATATATGACCATGAGAGAAAGACGTTCACGCGAACCAATGGCGCCCCAGCCGGAGCAGCCGTTAACCGAAGCCAAGGCCTACGAAGAGCACGCGTTGCGTGAGCTGCGAGCGGCCGGCTACCGAATCACCATGCCGCGGGTTCAGGTGATCCGCGCCCTCGCTGACACCAATCGGGCGCTCAGTGCTTATGCTATTCACGAGAAGATTATTGGCGGCGGCGGGAAGATCGACGTTGTCAGTGTCTATCGTATTTTGTCCACGCTGCAGGAAGTTGGGCTGATTCACCACATTGGCGTGGTTGATGGATACTTCCCCTGCAGGATTTCGGATTGCCACGGCAAGCGCTCTGAGGTGATGGTCTGCGAGCAAACCAGCGAAGTCACCGAGATGCGGCTTCCCGCAGAGATTATCGATGTGATCGAGCGACAGGCGAAAGAGAACGGCTTTGAGGCGAACATGATCAAAGTCGAAGTCACCGGCTGCCGCAAGTAGACGCTCCTGCGTTTTTGAAGGGGACCAGTTTCTGGTCCCCTTCTTTTTGTTTAACCGAATGCCTGGGCTAGCTGGGCAGGGGTGACGGGTTTGGTGAGGTACATGTTGGCGCCCTCGCCGTAGCCTTCCATGATTTCGTCGTCCTTGTTTCGGGCGGTGACCATGGCGATGAAGGAATCGTTGTAGGCGGCCTCGGTTCTTAGGTGGCGGAGGACTTCGAAGCCGTTCATGTGGGGCATGTCCACGTCGAGGATGACGAGGTCGAAGACCATGGATCGGGCTAGTTCGAGCGCTTCGCGGCCATCGGCGGCGGTGGTGACGGTGTGCCCGAACTGCTCCAGGCAGTGCTGAATCATTTTGCGCTGTGCCAGGTCGTCGTCCGCGACGAGGACGTTCTTGTGTGAAGGCATAGGGCCACTATAACGCGGTTAATCGTTTAGCGGCTTATGACGATGGTCTTTAGTCTCTGCTCGAGCTGGTCGTAGGGCCTATCGCCGGCGAAGACCAGGGTGTAGCCCTGGTCGTTCCAGATGAGGCAGTTGACGCCCTGGAGCTTGCCGACTTTCAGGTCTTGTGTCCAGCTCGGCATGTCGCTGATGTCGAGGTCGGCGTTCATGAGGAGGAGGGCGAGGTTGCCTTTGCCGTCTCTCATGTTGATTTGCGATACGCGATAGCCATCGATCTCACCGGTTGCGACGGGGCCGATGATGACGTTTTCGGGGGAGATGAGCTCGGAGGCTTTGCCAACGAGGGAGTCGAGCCACTTGCGGACTTCTTTGGGCTGTTGCGAACTGGGGCTGATGGGTTGGCCGAGGGAGGCGACGGCTCGGGCGAGGTCGGGGCTGCCCATGCCGTTTGAGGAGCTGAGTCGGGTTGCGATTCCGCCCACGAAGATGAACATGAAGAAGAGGCCGCAGAGTGCCCAGGCGTATTTGCCGACGAATGATTCAGTGCGTTTGACTTTGTCGAGCTCGTCGAGGCGGCCGACGCAGGCTTTCCACTGATCCTTGCAGTCGTGGCTTTCGCAGTGTTTGGTGAGCGTGGCTTTGAGGCCGAGGATGGTTTCGAGCTCTGCCTGGCTGGCGGAGCAATCCTGCAATTGCCGTCTTACGCGGTCTTCGCTTTCTCGGTCTAGCTCTTTGTCTGCGTAAGCATGCAACTCTAGCGGATCAATCATTCGTCATCTGCCCCTTGCCTTAGATATCCTTCTTGTCGAGCGTAGCCCTCGAGTGCCTTTCTGAGCATGCTTCTGCCCCTGGCGATTCTTGATCGCACGGTTCCGATCGGCACCTTTGTCGCGTCCGCTATTTCCTGATACGAGAGCCCTTCCAGGTCGCTGAGGATTACCGCGAGGCGGAAATCTTCGGGCACCTGTTTCAGCGCTTCCTCGACTTCGGCCCCGACCGCTTCGTCGAAGAGCACCCGATCGGGCACTTGCGACTCCAGCGACATCGGCTCTTGCACTCCCTCTTCGTCTAAAGATCCGATCTGCGGCCCACGTTGACGCTGCCTGTACTTGTTGATGTACAGGTTGGTCACTATGCGCAGCATCCAGGCCTTGAAATTCGTGCCGTCGAACCTGTCAAAGGCTTCGTAGGCGCGAACGATCGCTTCCTGTGCCAGATCTTCAGCCTGTTCGCGGGAGCGGGTTAAGCGCAATGCGGTGCCAAAGACCGAGGGGAAGACTTTTTCAGCCTGCCGCTCGAACGTCTCGCGCTTGTCGCGCTTCCCGAAGAGCATGGATGAAAAAGTCTACCTCTCGGGGTATTGCAACGCCCCCGGTTCGCGGATGGTTCCCCTGTGGGGATGATGGAAGTGAGGGATGATGGAAATGATGGAAGTGAGCATGCGCGCTAGCTCGCTCAACCATCCTTCCCGCCTTTGCAATCATTGAAGCACGTGCAATCCGCTGCGCAGCGGGGGCAGAAACTTTCCATCACAATCCTCTTCCATTAATCCGAGACCAGCTATAGAATAAATGTTGATCGCTGCCTTCTGGGCAGGAGGAGTCACGTTGGAACGTTTGAGGCTGCTTCTGGTGCTTTTCGTCGTCGCTTTTGCATTCGGCTGCGGAGGAGATGGGGGTGATGGCGGGGGGCCCAGTGGCGCGCCCGATCTGCGTAGCCTCAGCGATGGCACCTTGCTTTCGAACGCCAGCCCTCAACAGGTGCAGGTTCAGGTGCTACCGACGCGGGCAGGCGAGGAAGTTTTGCTCGTCACGCCCAACGTTGGCCCTACGGCGACTTTCATTAATCACGCATCAGAGGGTCCGAACTTCTTTCGCGGTGCGCCAGGAGCGGATGGGAAGGTTACGGCGGAGATCGTTTCGAATGGCGTTCCCGGCCCCTTCCTGATCTCGGCTACGGTAGTCGGCAAGGAAGGCAGTGTGTCGATCGCGGTGACCAACGTCGCCTCGCCTGCGACTCCTGCGTTGAGCGCGGCCCAGGCGCGCTTGGCGATCGAGAAGCGGTTTTTGACGGACGCGCGTTATCGACTGAACGGACCTAGTTTGGTTGTTGCCGGGTCGGTGGTCGCGCCCCTCGAAACGGGCGATCCACGACCGGTGGCAGCTGGCCCAGCCGCCGAGGACCGGTGGTTCTTCTGGCTGGACAGCGTTCCGAACGCCGCGTTTGGCCATTCGACCAAATTTATCTCCGTACGAGCGGACGATACGGCCGCCGACCTTGCGAGCCGGGCCACGGTTTCGGATCAGGACTGGTTCCCCTACGTCACGACGCCGGGAGGAATCATGGCTCCCCTCTTGCCAGGGGATTTCTTTGAGTTCGATTCGCCGCAAGGCAAGCCTGGACTTGGAATTGCGAACAGCCGCGCGGAAATGGACGCATGCGCGATCGTCGTTCGCGGCGACAACCTTTCCTCCGGAAAGAACAGCGTTCAACAGATCGTCACCTGGCTTACGAACTCCGGCATGGTCGATGCTTCCAATATCTACACGCAGCCCCATCCGATCACTCCGAGGGAACTGGACGACGCGATTCAGGCTGCGAAGGACCGCGGCTGCAAGAAGCTGTGTCTGTTTATGATAAGCCACGGCTTCCCGTACGGAATCGCCCTTTCGTCGGGCAGTGGAGACGGCCCAAAAGACTACTGGTACCCGCACCTCGCGGAACAGCTCAAAGGGTTTGATGAAATCTGCGTCTACATCGACGCTTGCTACTCGGGAACGGCAATAAGTTCGTTTCAGAACCACGGCCTGAAGGGCACCATCGTTACGTCAGCAGACACGACAAGCTATGGCTACTATAACAAGCAGAATCCGGAAGCGCCTTTCAACTATTTCACAAGCGATTGGACCAATTGCGCCGACCAACTTGGGCCCAATGCCACGTGGGATCAGATTCTGGACTGTGTGAAGAAGAATGGTGCCGCCTTGACGCTGGCAGGTCATCCGATGGGCGGTCCGATCGGATCGACGCCTGCCAAGCCTTACAGCGTTCCCGCCGCGGGCATCATTCGGCCCGCAACGTCGGTAACGATCAGCCTAAAGCGGCCGGCCCACGACCTTATCAATCATTACATCACCTGCACCCTAACGCTCGACCCTCCGGGCCTTGCGGTGTTTCCCGACGCTTCGACCAGCAAGACGATCACGTTTGGAGCAAACGAAACTACCAAGGAAATCACGATCTACGGATTGCGTGACGGGACGGGAACGACATCTCTCACGGGCCGCACCTTCTCCGGCGTGCGGATCGAAGGCGGCGGCGTCATCCAGGTGGGCTCCGGATACAACTTCTTCCCTCACGAGATCGATCTGCGGGCGAAGGAGAGTCGAACGGTGGCGCTTAACCGCACGGGTGTGCTGTCTGACTATAAACACGCTTCCTTCGTGCAGATCACCGGAAACAATTCGCTAGTGCGCGCCGGCGCAGATCGGCTCGATTACGGGAAGGATGACACAAGCAAAGACCTCTCCGTGAGAGCTCTGTGGGATGTGGGCACGACGACGTTTACTGCGACCGACGGCGAGAACCAACTCAATACGGCACTTATTGTTCACGTATTCCAAGAGGTCACGTTGGACAAGGCGCTTAGCGACGGGACGGTAACGTTTGCCGCGGGAACGGTTATTCCTACAACCCGCATCACCGGCTGGCACATCGCAGGTCCAGACGAGTGCCCCGGGTGGCATATGCACGCCGACAATCCAGACGGAATCAGGATCGATGGACACCTCTTCCCGGACCCGAACAAGTCAGGGTGTGGCTATGGGATGGTGATTCAGCCGTAAGCCGGCGTGACGAGTGCAGCATCGTCGCGGGGGACTTACGGAATTAAACACCAAGAGCACCAGAGCAGCAAGAGCACGAAGGTGCGTAGACCGTCCACACGGCGGCGTGTGGGAGGGATCGGGTTGGCTAGGGCAGAGGCAGGTTGAATGCCCTAAGATAGCTGCGCAGCTTATCGATTCTTCCTGGGGTGTTCAGCTCGATGTTGAACGGGCGGCCTCTCGTGTCGATGATCAAGCCAACCGCGCCGCCGATGAGGGTTGAGCCTTGCTCTCTTTCTCCGGTGGTATCGAAGCTCTTGATCGTGACGGACTTGCCCTTGCCGCCGCCGACATCGAAGCCCTTGGCTGGCTCGACGACGAGGGTGTCGTTGGGGCCGGGGTTCATGGGGAGGGTTCTTACTTCTCCGAAGGGGACGGTTACGTCGACGCCTGGGCCGACGACTCGGACGCAGGGCTCGCCTTCTTTAGCGATACCCACTGGAGCGACGCAGGTACCGATTCGCACGACGCAGTCTCGCTCGAAGACTTGCTTGGCCGCCTCATACAGATGCTCGCTGAGGACGCCGAGGTGGGGCATCATGAAGATGCTGTCTACCGTCAGCATCGTGACGCCTTCCGGCTGATACGCATCCATCATCATCAGCGCGGACTGAGCTCGCTTTGGAGCGTGCGAGAGAACTCCGCCGGAGCCGATGATCATGTCGAGCTCGAGCATTCGGACGAGGGTTTGGCCGCTGGCGCCCTGGTCGAAGATCTGGCCAATGTCGCGTTGCTGGGCGGAGCCGGTGAGACCTCGTGCGAGGGTCTTGTGGTGCTCGAAGGCGAGTCTCAGGGCTTCTCGGGCGACGGCGTGCTCGATGAGCAGGTCCTCGTAGGTTTGAGGGATCGTCGTCGGGCGGATCATCTTGTTGCGGAGGCGGTTTCGCACCTCTGCGGGGTCGATCTCGAATGGGAGCCAGCGGGCGATGTGCTCGACGCCGGCCTCCTTCAGCACATTGCAAATCGAGTAGCTCATCCCGAGGTTCGCGGAAACCGTGCGGTTGTAGACGCGCTCGCCGGTGCCGGTCTCGAAGACGGAGAACACGTCTGTGGTCGCGCCGCCGATGTCCACGCCAAGGATGTTGATCTTCTCGTTCTCGGCGTACTCCTTCAGGAGCTTGCCGACGGCGTTCGGGGTAGCCATGACCTCTTCGCTGGTCCAGTCCAGCAGCTTGGAGTAGCCGGGGGCTTGCTGCATAACGTGCTCCAGGAACATCTCGTGGATGGCTTCGCGTGCGGGGCCGAGATTCTCTCTTTCCAAGGCGGGGCGAAGGTTATCGACGGCGTGCATCTCGATGCTGTTGCCGAGCACCTTGACGACGTCTTCGCGGGCGTCTTTGTTGCCGGCGTAGATGATCGGGAGCTTCATGTCGCCGAAGCGAGGCTTCGGATCGGCGCGGAGGACGACCTCGGCCATCTCCGTAAGGTGGGTTTTGGTGCCGCCGTCGGTGCCGCCGGACATCAGAATAATGTCGGGACGAAGCTGCCGAAGCCTTTCAACCTTCTGGTAATCCCGCCGCCCGTCGTCCACCGCAAGGGTGTCCATCAGGATCGCGCCAGCCCCCAGGGCCGCCCGCTCCGCCGACTCCGCCGACATCGCCTTGACCACGCCCGCGACCATCATCTGCAGGCCGCCACCGGCGGAAGAGGTCGAGACGTACATGTCCGATCCGTCGTACTCGTCCTTGCCGGTGCTCCCGACGACGCCGTTCTTCTGATGGCGAAGCACGGTGCCGTCTTTGAGCAGGTTTCGGCGGTGGGGGGTGAAGCCTTCGGGAACGGTTGTCTCGGTGATCTCTTCAAGCTCGGTGATCGAATTGAGCACGCCCATCGTGACGTCCTCAAAAGGCTTCTCGACCGTCGTGGGAGCTTCGCCGCGGGCGACGAGCCGATATTCGCCGGTCTGGGCGTTCTTCTCGATCAGAATGGCCTTGGTGGTGGTGGAGCCGCAGTCCGTGGCAACGATGCGTCGGATGTCGTTGGACATATAGGTTGATTATGACGCGCCGCTTGTCGGTCAGCTCGTGCGTCATAGTCCAGGAATGCTTTGCAAATGGGTTGTTGCGGGTGTCTGCTTGCTTAGTGCACTGGCGGGTGCCCAATTGACGAATCCTTACACGCTGGAGTATCTGGTCGACTCTTCGGACTTGGTTGTAAGAGCTTCGATTGTCGAGATCAAGCCGGAGGAGGTGGTGCTGCAGGTGAAAGAGACTTTGAAGGGAGAGCCTCTCGTACAGCTCGCCATTGTAGTGCATCCCACTGCCGCTGAAGAGCAGGACCTGGAGGCCGCGAGGGAGGATGGGCGCAGCGTGGTGTGGTTTGCCACCAAGGAGGGGCCTGGATACCGTGTGGGCGACTTAGTCAACCGCACTCACCACTTGTCTTCGGTGCGGACGCGGCGTCTGATGCCAATGTCATTGATGGGCTACTTTATCGCGGAGGAGCCGAGGCTTTTTGAGGCGATACGAAAGGAAGCCACTGCAAAGCCGGGCAGGAACGACCGCTCGATCACCATCGCCGCTCCTTCCTGGTTCCAAATCCCGACGGTCACATTGCCTCTGGATGAGCGGACCGAAAGGCTCGGCCGAGCGTGGATTCGTCCGAGCGCCGTTAGTTCCGAGCAGAGGTTGCTGGGAGTCGAGGTGCTTGAGAACTTCAAGTCTGAGAAGAACATCGGCTTCCTGAAGGCGCTCGTTCAAGATTCCGGAGCAATAGAAAGCTTCAGGCGCACGAGCGATTTCAAGTCAGAAGCGGCGCGAGTATTGACGAAGTGGGATGTATCATTGCCGCCAGGGCCAGCGGTGGACGTGCTCGATCCAAAGTTGATCGACCCGCGGCCTGTTCGAGTGATGGTGGATGGCGTAGAGGTGAAGTTCGGCAAGGGCGTGTCGCCTCCCCGGCTTGTGGGCGGGCGGGCTTATGCGCGGGCGTGCACGATTTCCGCGCCGTTGCGCGTTCAAATGCACACGTACTCCCTCGCTCACCGGAGCGGAGTGACGGTTGAAACGCCGGATGGTGACATCGATTTGCCGGCTGATTCGCATTCGGTTTGGCTGCCGAACGGGGTGGTCGAGTCGCCGTTTCCCGCGCGCATGATCGGGAAGGAGGGTTTCTTCCCGATGAGGTGGGTCGCGGAACGCCTTGGCGCAAAGGTGAAATGGAACGCAAAGCTGCGGCGAGTAGAGATCACCACCTCATAATCGAGAGGATGAGGCTGACTTCTGGCGGATGCGAGCTCGATACCAGTGAGGAGCACTTCGGCTTCTTACGAGAGAGTAGTGATTGGGGGGACGTGGAGGCGCTGCGTGAGCGGATGGATGAGGATGGCTATCTCTATCTCCCGGGCTTCTACGATCGCGAGCAGGTGCGAGGGGTGAGGCGGGCGATCTGCGAGGTGCTTGCCAGTGAGGGTCTGCTCGATCCGGGTGAAGATCTGGAAGCGGCGATCGCGAAAGAAGGCATCGAGATGTACTTTCGAGCCGACATCGCAAACAATAGCTCGGCGCGCAAGCCGCTGGAGGAACTCATCTACGGAGATCGCATCATGTCGTTCTTCAGCCATTTCCTGGGCGGTGAGGCGATGCATTACGACTACACCTGGCTCCGCACGATCGCACCCGGCAAAGGGACCTACCCGCATTGCGATGTGGTTTACATGGGCCGAGGGACCAAGAAGCTTTACACCGCCTGGACTCCGTTGGGCGATATCCCGCTGAATGTCGGCGGACTCGTGATCGTAGAGGGCTCACATAAGAATGAGGAACTGCGGGGCACCTATTGCCAAATGGACGTGGATACGGCTTGCCAGAATCGCCAGAACGAGTCTGAGTTGAATGCGGCGGGCTATCCCGGATTTGGCGCGCTCAGCCTGGATATGCCTGCGCTAAGAGAGAACTTAACCGGCCACCTGCTTACCGCCAAGGAATATCGAATGGGCGATTTGCTGATCTTCAGCATCTACACCGTCCATGGCTCGCTGGACAACCCGTCGCGCGAAATCCGTATCTCCTCCGATTCCCGCTACCAACTGGCGAGCGAACCTGCGGACGAACGGTGGATCGGGGAGCATCCGCCGGCGCACGGAGGGAAAGTCGTGAAAGAGATGATTTGCTAGCGGACGCGCCAGTTCTCCATCTCTAACGGAAAGCCTGCGGCCTGTATCCGCTCCAACAGCTTCGTATTCGTGGTGACCAGCACGCGCTTGTGTCGGATGGCTGTGGCTGCAATGTAGGTGTCATTCAGGCCGATCCTTGTTTGCAGCAGCTCCAACGTGGCGTGGATAGCTGCCGCCAGCTCGAGCGTCTCCTGATCCGCATAAAGAACCTCCCAAGCCGGAACAATCAGCGACCTGAACTGAGCCAGCCCAGCCATGTCGTCGATGCGGTAATAGCCGTCGACGACCTCGAACATGCTGGCCCAGGCGAGGGAGAACTTTTGGTGCTCACAGATGTAGTTCCGCGCATGGCTCATGGTCGCTTGGGCCCATCCTCTTCTCCAATGGTTGGGAGCTCGCTGCAGGTCGAAATAGGTGCTCGAATCTAGAATGGCCTTACGCACGGTTGCTCAGGCCTCTCTTTCGGATTCTGCGGGCGTTGTCCTGCATCGCCTTTAGTTGCTCGTCGCTGTACTGCGAGGCGATGCTGAAGCAGGGGTCGAGCTTGCGGAAGGCGGCGACGTCGCTTTCGTTGAATTTCTTGGCTTTTCGTGTGCTTCCCTTGTGGCGGGCGGCTTCCTGGAGGAGGCTCAGGATGTGGGCTGCGGGGTCGATCGCTTCCCGCAGCAGGAGGTCCTCCGGGCTTCCCTGCTCAATAGGTACCTTGATCTCGTATGTCATGTGCTCTCTTGAATATCGGCAGGAGAGCGCCCGAGCCTTAGAGCCAATCGTCGGGGCGCTCAGGAAGCAGGTAAATGTCCCCATTGGAGTCGCTGCCGCCATCCGCTCTCACCTTCGCTTTGATCGAGTATTTGCTCGTTGCTTTGAGGGTCGGAGCTGTGAGTTTAAAGGTGTTCTTGATGTCGTTGTGCCCCGTAAAGCCCTCGTGATCGTCGGCTGAAATCATCTTGCCGTCTTCCAAAAGCTGCACACCTTGAATGTTCAGGCGGTGGTCGCCGGACGTGTAGAGAAAGAGGACGCGGAACGAACCGGCTCGCTTGATTTTGCCCGTAACGTCCCACTCCTTCTCGACGATTTGCTCTCCGATCTCGCCTGATTTCCAGCTTGCCGCCGGGTCCGGTTTGTTCTCGCCAAGCGGCCGGAAGTTCACGTCCAGAATCCTCAGCCGTTCGAGATGCGTGTTCAGGCGCCGCTGGAAATCAGGCCAGTTCTTAGCTGTCTTTGGAGACCACGTGACCTCTGAGAGAGCCGTGAGCCTCGGGTAGGCCATGTACTCCAGGTGCTTGGGATGCGGGATGAACTCGGTCCAAAGCTGCCCCTGCGCGCCCAGGATGTGCCTGGCTTCAGCTTCATTCAGCTCCGGCGGAACCGGCTCGAAGGAATAGACCTGCTCAAGAGACACGTATCCTCCAATTGCCTTCGGCTCGAATGCCCTGAACTTGCCCTGGTAGTAGTCCAAGTAGGTATGGCTTGTTGGGGCCATCACAACGTCGTGGCCGGCCCTGGCAGCCTCTATGCCGCCGGATACTCCACGCCATGACATGACGGCGGCGTTCGGCGCGAGACCACCTTCGAGAATCTCGTCCCAGCCGATCAACCTGCGGCCCTTGCTCACGAGATAGGCGTCGAACTGTCTGATGAACCAGCTCTGAAGCTCTTCCTCGGTTTTGAGGCCGAGCTCTTTCTTCTTCGCCTGCGCTCTGGGGTTGTTCTTCCACGGGTCCTTCCAGACCTCGTCGCCACCGATGTGGATGAACTTGCTTGGGAAGAGCGTTACGACCTCATCGAGAACGTCTTTCAGGAAGCCGATGGTCTTGTCGTCGACGTTAAACACGTTGTCCATGCCGTTGAACTTTGTGTCTCCGCCCGCCGCCGCGATCTGGGCATTGTTGCCGAGCTCGGGATAGGCTTTGATGGCACCGTAAGCGTGGCCAGGGAGCTCGATCTCCGGAACAATCGTGATGTTGCGCTCGGCGGCGTAGCGAACGATCTCCTTGACATCTTCCTGGCTGTAGAACCCGCCTGGCCGCTGATTGATGGAGCGGGTCGCCTGGTCGGGGATCATCTCTGAGAAGTCGGTGGTGGCGATTTCGGTCAGCCGCGGATACTTCTTGATCTCCACCCGCCAGCCCATGTCGTCGGTGAGGTGCCAGTGGAAGACGTTCATCTTGTGGAACGCCAACAGGTCGAGGTACTTGAGCAGCGCCTCCTTAGGCATGAAGTGTCTGGAGACATCGACCAGCGATCCGCGCCATGAGAATCGGGGAGCGTCTTCTAATTGCACCTGCGGAACGGTCCACCGAACACCGTCGACGAGGCTCTTTCTGAAGATGCTGGGCGGGAGGAGTTGGAGGAGCGTTTGCGTCCCGTAGAAAACTCCCGCTCTCTGGCCGCCTGCGATATCGATACCGTTGCTCGTCACCGTGAGCCTATAAGCCTCGGGTGACAACTTGCGGTCGATTGAAAGTCTGATGGCGTTCTCTCTGCTTGCGCCAAACTCGAGCGGCAAACCTGTCGCGGGCCTCACCTTCTCCCGCAACATCTCCCCAACCGCCCGGGTGTCCCGGCTCGTCTCGATGACGGTCGCTCGCGACAGAGTGAATGAGCCCGCGCCGAGCGTGACGTTCGCGGGCTGTGGGATGAGGGCGAGCTGGGTTTGAGTGAGGGCAAGCATGGCTACAGCAGTCAGCATGAGCCCTTGTGTTACCTGTTCTGCCCTACTGGATTTCGGGGGCTGGTTCTGGCCGCTCAGCCAATACTTCAGCCGCCGACGATTCCTCGACAAGCACAGGCTTTGGACGCATCGCATCGCGCCACCAGATCACGATAAGAAGGATGGTGGCGAAGGTGATGCAGGTGTCGGCGATATTAAAGACCGGGAAGTCGATGAGTCGAATCCAGAACATGTCGGTGACTCGACCCAAGAACATACGGTCGTACAGATTTCCGAGAGCACCGCTAGCGAGGAGGCCCATGGCGACCTGCGTGATCGTTCCTTCTTTCGGATGCTTCACTGCGTACCAGCCAGCTCCAATCGCGATGGCGATCGCTACCGGGGCGAGGAATCGTCCGGAGCCCTGGAAAAGTCCGAAGGCCACACCCTCGTTGTAAGTCAGCTTGAATTCGAAAATTCCTGGCCAAGGCAGCCCGTGCAGAGAGCCTCCTTCCGGCATCGCTCCGCGGGCCCATGCCTTCACGAGCATGTCGAGTGCATAGGTGCCGAAGAGGACCGCGAAGAAGATCCAGGACCGGTTCTTCAAATGCCGAGCACCGCCCGGTCTCGCCTCGTGAGCGGAGTGCCGTCGACCAGCTCGACGTCGGGCCGGCGCAAGCGGGAGCGCTCGCACTTGAGGAACGTGCTCTTGCGGAAGCTTACGCCCGCGTCACCTTGCAGCAAATCAACCCAGCTCATCTTGAAGAGGTTCGCCAGTTCGTACGGCTCGAAGCTTCGCAGCGTTTCGAGGGTAGCGGCGTCTTCGGTGATCGTCGCGATGGCGTCCTGCGTATCCTTCACGTCGTCGGTGCCTTTCCAGAGCTCGAAGGCGGCGAATACATCGTCTCGCACGCCGCGTAAAGCTCCAAAGCGAACCTGTAGCTCCGATCCTTCGATCTTGGCGAGCCGTTCGGCGTTGGGGACATCGAAGATGGCGGCGTGTACCGTTTCGGGCTCGTTGGCCGCCAAGACGCCGGATTCGCGCATGCGCTGCCAGGTTTCCTCTGCGGTATGGGCGAGGACCGGGGCGACGAGCTTGAGCAGGCGGACGAGGACGTAGTAGCAGGCGATCTGGCCGGAGCGGCGCTGGGCCGAGTCTTTGCCCTCGCAATACATCCGATCCTTGATGGCATCCAGATAGAACTTTGAGAGCTCCTTGACGCAGAAGTTGTGGACGGACGTGATGACGGTGCTGAAGTCGTATTGCGCGTAGGCGCGCGCGCAGTCGTCGACCAACAAGTCGGCTTGCTCCATGATCCATTCATCGAGGTCCAGGATATTGCCCTGGCCGCTGGTGGTGAGCGGGATGTAGCTTTCCAGGTTGCCGAGGAGGAAGCGAATCGTGTTTCGGACGGTGCGATACTGCTCGCCGAACTGCTTTACGAGCGCGTCGTAGTAGGGCGCGTCGTTGGTGTAGTCCACGCTGGCGACCCAGTAGCGGAGCACGTCGGCGCCGTAGGTCTCGCAAGCCTCGACGGGCTCCATTGCGTTGCCCTTCCGCTTGGACAGCTTGAATCCGTGCTCGTCGGTGAGGAAGCCGTGGGTGACGACCTGGCGGTAGGGTGGCTCGCCTTTGATGGCGGTTCCGATGACTACCGAGCTGTTGAACCAGCCTCGGTGCTGGTCCGAGCCTTCGAAATACACATCGGCCGGCCAGGATTCCTTCCACTCGGATTCGACGTTGCCCTCAAGAACGGCGAGGGAGGTGGAGCCGCTGTCGAACCAGACGTCGAGGACGTCGGTTTCTTTGTCGAACTCGGTCTCGCCTGTCACCGGGTGCTTGTAGCCATTGGGCAGGATTTCGGCGGCGGGCTTTTCAAACCAGGCGTCGCTGCCTTCACGCTCGATGAGCTGGGCCACGGCTTCGATGGCGACCGAATCCAGCACGGGCTCTCGAGACTTGGCGCCGTAAAAGACCGGGATGCCGACGCCCCAGGGGCGCTGGCGGGAGATGCACCAGTCGGGGCGGTTGGAGACCATGGAGTGGATGCGGTTATAGCCCGTTTCGGGAACCCAGCTTACGCCGTCGACGAGTCTGGCTTCGGCGGAGAGCGTAGCGGCTTCTGAGGCGGGAAACTGGTCGAGTGGCACGTTTTTGATCTCGCCGAGAATCTTGGTTCGAAGGCCGTTGTGGTCGATGCCTACGAACCATTGCTCAGTGGCACGGAAGATGACCGGCTTCTCGTCCCGCTCCGCGTGGGGGTAGCTGTGGGAGTATTCGAAAGCCATGAGGAGTGCTCCGACGTCGCGCAGGCGCTGGACGACGATTGTGTCGCATTCCTTGTAATGGACGCCTTCGAACTCGCCGGTTTCTGCTGTGAGATACCCGCGCTCGTCGACCGTGTTTGGCACGGGGAGGCCGTATTTCTGGCCCGTGTAAAAGTCGTCGCGACCGTGAGAAGGAGCCGTGTGGACCACGCCGGTGCCTTCTTCGGTGGTGACGTATTCGGCCATGACGCTGAGCGATGGACGGAGGTAGATCGGGTGGGCGAAGGAGCTGTGCTCGAGGTTGATGCCGTCAAGGGTTTCGACCACCGCGTAGTTAGTCCAGCCGAGTTTTTCGGCGACCCGTGGGAGCATGGCTTCGGCGATCAGGTAGTACGCCTCGGCTTCAGGTTCGAGATCGGGACCGGCTTGGCCCTGGACTAGCACGATCGCGTAGGAAAGGGTCGGGTGGAAGGCCGTGGCCAGGTTCGACGGGATCGTCCAGGGGGTCGTGGTCCAGATGATCGTGTAGAGGTTTTCGAATTTGCCGAACAGCTTGTTGGGGTCTGTTTTCAGCTTAAAGCGCACGTAGATCGACTTGCTGGTGTGGTCTTTGTAGACGATCTCGGTGTCGGCGAGGGCAGTTCTTGACGTTGGGCTCCAGAGGGTGGGGCGGAGGCCCTTGTAGATGTAGCCGCCTTCGGCGAGGCGCTTGAAGACACGCACGATTTCCGCTTCGAAGCGGTAGCTCATCGTCGTGTACGGCTTTTCCCATAGGCCGAATACGCCGAGACGCTTGAACTGCGTGGTCTGGATGTCGATGTATTCGGCGGCATGCTTTCGGGCGGCCTTCCGGATTTCGGTGACGGTGGGCTTGACTTTGTCCTCGTTGAACTTCTTCATCACCGCTTGCTCGATGGGAAGCCCGTGGTTGTCGAAGCCCGGTATGTACGGGGCTCGATAGCCCATCATGGTGCGGCTTTTGACGACGAAGTCCTTGAGGATCTTGTTAAGGGCGGTGCCGATGTGGATGGGCGAGTTCGTGTAGGGCGGGCCGTCGTGGAGCACGAAGGTGGGAGCCCCGGCGCGGATTTTCTGAATCTTGTGATAAATCCTTTCCCCGTCCCACCAGGCCTGGATTTTGGGTTCCAGGTTGGGCAGGTCCGCCTTCATGGGGATCGTGAAGTTCGGATCGGGCAGATTCAGCGTGCTCCGCAGGTCGTTCATTGGGGTGCGGAGAGTTTACCGGGGGCTCGGGGATGATGGGTGATGGTTGATGGTTGAGG
>JBGGMI010000008.1:0-2877 GCA_041288075.1 Fimbriimonas sp. | reverse complement strand
GCCACAGGTAGAAAGTGAAGATGGTGGGCGGTTAGCTCAGTGGTAGAGCATCCCGATGAATCGGGAGGGCCACAGGTAGAAAGTGAAGATGGTGGGCGGTTAGCTCAGTGGTAGAGCACTACAATGACACTGTAGGGGTCACAGGTTCAAATCCTGTACCGCCCACCATCTTTTTCACTTACATTCTCCAAAGTTCCACGTCGGGCCGATTCTACGTCGGTCGCACGGACGATTTGGACCAGCGTCTTCACTTCCACAACACGGGGCAATCTCATTACACGGCTAGGAAAGGGCCTTGGGTGCTCGTCCATAAGGAGGCCTTCACAACCCGTTCTGATGCGGCCAAGCGTGAGATGGAGATCAAGCGTTGGAAGAGTGCAGTTAAGATTCGAGAGTTAGTCTCAACTTCCTCCCAGTAGAGCATCCCGATGAATCGGAGTTCGCCAATCGCTTCAAGCTTCGGGGTGACAAGATCGCCGAACTCGCCATCGATCCCATCGGTTCTCTGGCCCCATAGTGCACCGAGCCTGGGTTCCTATTGATATATCGTATAAAGAACAGCGGAGTTCCTCTGCACGTCAGTGGAGAAGGGTAGAGCAGGTTAGCAACTCCTGAAACCGAACAAGATGAAACAATCAGGGGGAATCTAATTGCCAACCGAAATTTTTAAAGCAAGCCGTCTGACCCGTGGGAACTTTCTGTTTCCGACCGTGATCGAGGTCAGCGATAGGGCGGTAACACGCCGCAAGCGGTCATGGTTCACTCTCGACGAGATCAGCGTCAGCATTGGCAAAGTCGCTTCCGTCCATATCAAGACTGGCCTCATCTTTGCTGCCATTCTTATCGAAAGCTCCGGCGGCGAAGACCCTCTTACGAGCGACGGCCACTCAAAGGCCGATGCCAGGCGGATCAAAGAGTTGATTGAGGACCACCAAGCCGCTTACGCGAAACTGGACGATTAACCCTCGGCCGGAGGGCCTCCGTTCGGGAACTGAAAACACGGCGCTCGTAACCAATGGGTTACCCTTTTAGGAGAGCTTGTCCCCCGAGCAAGGTGATCCAGGTGAGGACTGCAGTCCAGTGTAAGAGGAGAGGTGGCCAGAGTGATTTTGAGATCAGATACACGGCAGTGCAAGCGGCGCCCAGGAGCGCCGCGATCGCCAAGAACTCCGGTGACGTAAACAGCGCCCAGGCTGCGGGGCGCAAGAGCCAGGCGCTGAGTGGATGTGCGGCGACGAAGGCGACGAGGGATACGGTCGAGATGAGGGCGAAGCGTGGCTCGGTGACCCGAGTTGCGTCTCTCGGCAGAGGCAGGACGCGGAAGATAACTTCTTCCATTAGCGATGGGCTGAGGAGCGTGGTAATCGCCAAGAGGGCGAACGTCTTCGGCGATAACTCCGCGAGGCTTGGCCGCAGAAGGCCAGAGCCGAGCCCTAACGATAAAGCGATAGCCGCAAATACGGCGTAAACGAGCAGGCACTGCAGCCAAGTCCGACCGGTAGGGAAAGTGAGGATTGCCGCGCGCACGTCCGCGAGGCGATCATGAAGCAGAGCTTCGATCCTCATGGAGCCAGTTTACGCACCCAAGAATGAAGTTCAAGTCTCATACGAATTCCAGGGAGACCCTTCAGCGGATGCACTGTGCCCAAATGTGTGACCGCGTTGACATCGACGGGTCGCTTTCAAAGGGGTAGCAACCGAAGAACTACCTCACCATCCCTCAGTTCTGCAATATTTCTCAATTGCTATCTCTTTGAACGTGTTAGACTGGCGGCGACATGCTAATCCTCATTGTCGCTTCACTTTTGGGTAGCCACTCACCTTCGGTTTCCCACGAAGCGACGGCTCCGGCACTCGCGCCCGCCCGATATGCGACCCCAGAAATAAGGCTGACGTCGTGGTTCGCAGTCCACGAGACCAACGAATCCCGTCCCAATTTCAAAAGCGTCTGGTTCGACTTCTTCGCTTCTCAGGACCAAGACCTGCAGGATGCGAAGAAACGCGTCGACGCAGTCCGGGGGATCATCGGAAAGGTCGGCGACTTCGTCAAAGGCCAGCGCGAAACGGCGCAATACGAGAACCTCATCAAGTCGACGACCGGCAGAAACGCCACGAACGTCTTGGACCTGTCATCCAAGATGAAAGCATTCGGAAAGCTCGGCTCGGGTCTGGGCGGATTGGGCGCCGCGCTGGGTCTTGGATTGGCGGTGGCCGATGCCTTCCATCTGTTCGGACCGACGGCGGAGGAGCAGAACGCGGCGGCTCTGAAAGCGATCACCGGCAAGATTGATAACCTTCAGGAGACGATGCTGGGCCGTCTCGACCAGCTCGAAGATCACCTCTCCCAGAAAATCGAGCTCGAATCGGCGAAGACTCAGATCAGGGACTCCGCAAGGAAGCTCTCGACGGTTCAGCAGCAGATGGAAACCTACCGGGAGTTGCTTGGCGACCCGGCGCCCGACGCCAATGACATCGATCAGCAGGAAAGGCTATTGGCCAAGCGCGATCCCAACGACATCTTTGAGGCCGTTAATGGCATTTATGAGCAGGTCATGGGTGACAACCTAGCCACCGACCTTATGAAGGCGCAGTATGCCTCCACTAACGGGGACATGTCCGCGATGAGCGAGACGAGCCTAATCCTCATGAAGATGGTGCTGGGTGGGCAAGCCGCCTTCGAGACAACATCGATTTTGGCCCTGCGCCGCGGAAACGAAGACGCCCTTCGCAAAGAGATTCCAACCGCTCTAGGACGGATCATGTCGCCGGGCAACATGAACGCGGGCGATCACAACGCGGTGACATCCAATTCCGTCCGGATGTTCGGGCCGCTGATCGACAAGATTGCGGACAAACTTCGGGAGTACGCCCTAAAGG
>JBGGMI010000007.1:0-23776 GCA_041288075.1 Fimbriimonas sp. | reverse complement strand
GCCTTGAAGAAGATCTCATCCTGAGTAAAGAGGACTCGATAATTGGCTAGGCCCACCCACTTGGGTGATGACACCACGTCGTACCGGGTGAAGGAAAGATAGATGCTGGATAGGAAGGGTCCGGCGGTGAAAACGAGAAAGCCTATGAGCCAGGGGCTTATGAATAGATATCCCAGAGCATTTCTCTTGGCAGCAGGGGTCCAGTTCCGGCGCATGGTGTTTCTCGTTGGTTAACTGCTGAGTGTCTAGCGCGTCACTTTGATAGCTTTCAATATCATCCAACCGTTTACCACAGGAAGTTTGTTGGCAAATCTAATTGCGGGCCCTCGCGTCCAGGGATCGATAACACCGAGCCCCAGTCTATACTCGCCGGCAGGGGCGTCAAACGTGGCTGAAACCCTCGATGTAAAGGGCCCGGGCAGCCATTTTCGGACGTCCACATCGATCAGATCGGACGTGATGACTCGCTCCTTTGAGTTCAGGAGAGCGAGCCGAACGGGCCACCGATAGTAGAACGGCGCCACCCCTTGATTCTCGCCCTCAAGTTCAACGACAGTCGTCGCTCTCCTTTTGATATTCGCGGGCGCAACGACCTTCGTCAGCCGGAACTGATAACCCATTTTTCGAACCAGTTCCGCGCTTCGTTCGAGGAATTCGGTCGATGACTTTTCCTCCTTTGCGGGGCAGTAGGGGCCAACCCACGAGAAATGGCCGTCGATCAGGCGCTTCATCGTAACCGCGTATTCCGAGCCTAGCCACTTCGACGCCTGCCTTGGAAGCATCTCGCCTCCGATTGCTGACCGTTTCCAGTTGAGGGTTCGGCCCGAAGTTCGCATCTTCGGGAGAAACTTCCAATCTTCGGGGCCGTCGGTGTCGTCGGGAAAGGAATCGTCAAAGTATCCGAGCCATGGTTGACGACCGGCAAATCCGGCAGGATAGCGGGTCAGCACAATTTTGTTCGGGAAAGATCTCTGAGCCGCCCGAAGAATGCGTTCCTGCGTGATTTCGCTTGCAAAGAGTTCCTTTCGCGGATAGGTATGCCATTCACCCCAAAAGCCGAGCAGGCCGAATTGCACGAACGCTACCCTCGGGTTTCGGTCATAGCGACGGCCCAAGGCGACAACCAGCTTCTCAAGGGCCGCCACAGTCTTGGGGTCGTTATAGTCTGGAGAGACCCCTCCCCCATAGTCGCTATACGGATTGAGCTTGATACCCTTGTCGGTCAGCCACTTTGGCACGCCTGAAGGGCGGCCCGGATAGTCCACAACCACTCGGAACACAATGTGCTTTCCTGCCGCCAATGGTGTCGACCATGTGCGTCTTTCCCACTCGTCGGCCCGATAGACGCCCTCTTCTGGTTCCAACTCGCTCCAAGGCACGTAGAGGAACACCATTGAGTATTGCTGGTGAATTGGACCTGCAATCGTATAGGGGCACCATCCCTTTAGAGGGTTGTTCAGCGGACCAGGTGCCGGCTCTGGATAGATCGCCTGACTAGTTGCCAGTAAGGCGCTTATCAAGAGTATCATCCAATGCTCCTGAACCCTGGCAGCCGGTCAAGTGGCGACTCGACTTCTCGTTCAGACGGGCCTGTAAGCGGATCCGCCCACTCAGCCTGCCCGGTGCCGGGCGCAAGCGCGACCCTGTGGCTGAAGGCTCGAGGCTGGTTTCCGCCTCTGCGACATCCAAGATTCCTCTGAGAAACTCGTTCTCCGAAGGGCATCAGATCTCCGTCTTGAATGGCTCCTACCCACCATCGCTCGAGGGGCTCAAGGATTAGCGAAAGGTTCATGTGCATCTATCCGGCGAAACCGGGGCCAGAGGGCAGGGGTTACTTGCGCCGGTAGGTTGTTTCAGTGCGGCCGCCCTCTTGCTTTAGCATCATTTCTTTCAGCGAGAGAGTCGAGGAATACTTCAACACGGTCATCTCCTTTCCGCTGGAGCCGTATTGCATGAGAAGGCTATCGTTCGAGACCAGCCACTTGCCGGAAACGTTGGATTTGCTCTTGCCGGAGGGAGAAGGCGTTATGGTTTCGATTTTCAGGGTGCCGTCGTCGTTCAGGCCCAGTGTCGAAGCTCCGTCAATCGACACCCAGGTGCCAACGTATTTGGGATCAACAGTGCCTTCGAAGGCGTAATTCTTCGGAATGAAGGCGGGCTCCAGGTCCTCGGGGCTGTTACAGCCTCCGAGGACCAAGCCTGCGACCAAAGAGGCAAGGACGAGGCGATTCATTGCCCCGCCCTTCTCCGTGCCTCCGCCATCTTTGCGCGGTCGTCATTGACGGCGCTGCCCGCTTCTTGCAGCTTCTTGGCATAAGCTTCCTCTTCAGCGGTTTGCGGCTTTCCCCCTGGGTTGGTTACTTCACCACTGCCGGCCTTCACGACCCCGTCCGCTGGCTCGGACGAGGAGCAGCCAGCCAAAGCAACCGCAAGCATTGCTATGGCCAGTAGCGATCTCACTGCTGTTCGTACCCCGCGCAGGATTCTCCCGGATTAAACGACCATGAGTTGTCTCGGCCTGGATCCCAAGGATCGACGATGCCGCCCTTGACAAACATGTCGGTGCACCAGGAAAGGGCGCCCTTCTTCTTGGCTTTAGCGTGGCCGTCTGCCCAAGCGACGTTTGCCGTGCCATTGAACCTGAATCGGGGGAGCGCAGAGTATGGTCCTACGTTGTCGAGGCTGCCATCCCACTGGTCGTGCACGCCGGAGTCGGTATCCCACTTCGGCGGAATCGTCGCACCTCTGATCTTGTTGCCGGCGCCTTGCCACCACCAAACACCACTCTCCATGAGCAAGCCACCCGAGTTCCAGTCACTCGTATCGATACCTTGAGTTACGAGCATCAGCGTGTTAGAGACTCGGGGAAGATTCGACTGGGAGACGGAAGGAACAGGTGCGCGGCCGATCCGCTCGTCATAAGCATCATTGCCTCCGTTCCAGTCATTCCATCGCATGTAGGACGGCATCAAGAACTGGTTAGCGGCATACTGGCGTGGAGTCGCGGACGTGGTGAGCCGGGGCTCTGGTAGATGCCGTCGTCGGCATAGGGCTGCATCGACCCGTCGGTCGAGACCCAGGTGTATTGGCTGATGCCATTTTTGATGTAGGGAGCGGTTACTTCTCGCCAGGTCCACGGTGCCCAGCTCTGCCGCTTTGCATCGGGATAGTCGTTCCTGGGGAACATGTCGTCGCTGTCGCCGGAGTACATCATCGATCCCAAAGCGAGTTGCTTGAGATTCGACATGTCCTGGGTCTTCTTAGCGGCTTGCTTTGCTTGCGCAAAGACAGGGAAAAGGATCGCCGCAAGGATCGCGATGATCGCGATCACGACGAGTAGTTCGATGAGCGTAAATGCCCGTGTTTTCATAAGATATAAGTACCTCCAATGGTAGATCGATTGCGAGTGCTGAGAGGGAGATTAGCCACGGCTGGACTCCCTGATAATAAGCTTTGTCTTAAGGATTGTCTGCCGGATCGGCGCCTCAGGATCAGCAATTAGAGCTTGCAGCATGTCCCATGCGATGGAACACATTTGGCTGATAGGTTGCTCGACGGTCGAGATCGGGTGCGCAACGTGCCTAAGTTCGTCGATACCGTCGCAGCCCACGATCGCTATGTCCGTTCCAACTGTGATGCCGAGGTTCTGAAGTGTCCAGTAGGCGGCCAGTGCGACGTCATCGTTGAAACAGAATAACGCGTCCGGAAGCGGCTCTGACTGGAGATAATTCCGGAGGCTCTTGCTTGCGCTTTCAAAGGTGAGGTCGCCGGTCGGAATCAAGACCGGCTGCAAGCCTGCCTCCTCCATGACTGAGACGTAAGCGTCCAGTCGGGCCTCCTTACGAACCGCATCCGCGGGAGGGAGATAGAAATAGGCGATTCGCCGTCTACCTGAACTGATAAGGTGGTGCATCGCCTCTGCTGCCCCGGAACGCAAATCGACTCCAACATAACTTGTTGCTTCCGACCAATACGCCCCCATGCCAACAAAAGCCGTGCCTTCGCCCTTATTTTTTCCACTTTGGGCGAAGGCGTCTCCGGCGGTGGGAGTGTCGAAGGCAACAATTCCGTCTACAGGAAGGCGGAGGGCACGAGCCATCGAGTGACGCCAGAACAGGTCTTCCTCGACATCGGTAACTGAGATCGCGTAGTCGGTTCGAATGAGGATCTCACGCATGCGGTCCAGCACCTGAGCGCGGTACCTGGAGTAGCCGAGGCACATCCACAACCCAATTATCTGAGTTCGCCCACTGATCAATGCGCGCGCTGCAGCGTTTGGCTGGTATCCAAGCTCCTGGGCCGCCGCAAAGACTCGGAGTCGGATGTCCTCGGAGACAAAATAGCCGTCCTTTGCGCTCAGGACTCGCGACACCGTGGCACCCGATACCCGGGCTTTTGTGGCTACGTCATTTCTTGTGGGCTTGGCCATGAGATCAAGAACACGTGTTAGTACACGTGTTCATCTTAACACGCGCTCAGCAAACTTGCAAATAGTTTCTTGAAGACTCCTTCTTTTTGAACAGGCCCCCCTTTCTAGGAACCTGAAGCTACCCGGTGTGAGGTCAATAACTCGTACGTCTTCTCGTCCACCTCAGTTCCATCTATTCTTAGCTCCCTCAAGGCAAGATAGACTTGGACTATGAGCCACTTCATTCCTGGCCGCTACTTCGCTTTGAGGATGGGACGGCGGGGGCTTGGGTCTGAAGGCGTTGTCACCGCGGCAACCGACCCCGGCACATTGTATCGAGAGCTTGCGCATGCTCACGGCCTCGAGCTCCAGTCGGCTCTCGTGCGATTTGCTTCGAACGGTGTGGCAGGGGACATTCCTTTGAGGCGAGGCGACGAGGTCTGCTTTAAGCCACCCGTTGCAGGTGGCTGAGATGTTTAGGATCGTACACAGCGCGATTTCGGGGCCGTTACTGGACCTGGGCACTTCTATGGGCGGCCTCGTGATTTTCGAGGGGCGCGTGCGGGACGTCAACGAGGGGAACGTTGTGGAGGCGCTCGAGTACGAGGCCCTGGATGATCTGGCTGCGAGGGAGGGGGAGCACATTTTGGCGGACGCCCTGGCACGATTTTCCGTTTCGGCGGCGGCATGCGTCCACCGGGTGGGCCTGCTTCAGCTTGGGGAGATTGCGATACGCGTGGAAGTCGCCGCCGCGCATCGTCGGGCGGCATTTGATGCTTGCGAATTCATCGTAGATGAGGTCAAGCGCCGGGTGCCGATCTGGAAGAAAGAGCATTACGCGGGTGGCGCAACGGATTGGATCAACGCGCAAGGGACTCGGGTGATTACGGAAGAGTCGCTTTACGCTCGTCAGGTTTGCTTACCAGAGGTTGGGGAAGATGGGCAGCGTAAGATTGTCTCTTCAAGGGTGCTTGTGGTGGGAGCGGGGGGATTGGGCTGCTCAGCCATTATCTACCTTGCCGCAGCGGGCGTGGGGCACCTGGGGATCGCGGAGGGAGACGTTGTAGAGCCCTCGAACTTGCATCGACAGCCTTTGTACGGGACCAGCGATGTGGGGTCCCCGAAGCTGCAGATTGCGGCTGAGCGGGCTCGTGGGCTGAGTCCATTCATCGAGGTGCGGCAGAGCGGGCGTATCACGGCCGCCAATGCCGAAGCGGTTCTGAGCGAATACGACATTATTCTCGACTGCACGGATAACTTCAGATCCAAGTTCTTGCTGAACGATATGTGCGTCCGGTTGGGCAAGCACCTAATCAGCGCCAGCGTGGACCGATTTGATGGGCAGCTCTTGATTGTGGGGCCTGGTGGCCCGTGTTTGCGGTGTCTTTGGCCCGAAACGCCGGAGGACGGTTGCGCGGGCTCTTGTGAAGATGACGGGGTGCTCGGTTACGTCCCGGGGGTGTTCGGAACGTTGCAAGCCGGCGAAGCTTTGAAGTTGATACTGGGAATGGGCAAGATTGGAGTGCTAACGCTCATGGATTTGCGCGAGCTGACGGCCACTCAGTTGAGGGTGCCGCGACATGAGAGTTGCCCACTCTGTGGAGATGGCACAGCCGCCGGTGGAATGGGGCTTTTCGTCTCGGATCTACAGGCTTCCGATCTCGTCATCGATATCCGAGAGCCTTACGAAACCCTGGCTCAACCCCTGAAAGGTGTCAGAGTGATGCCCATGAGCAACTTCGATCCGTCCGATCGCGAGTTGGGGGAAGCCAAGCGCGTGATTCTGGTCTGTGCGAAAGGCGTTCGAAGTGCCTTCTTGGCCCAAGAGCTTCGGAAGATGGGCCATGGGCACGTGTTCAGCTACGACGGTGGTGCCGGCGACATCCAGATTCCCTAACGCACCGACAAACCCATCGTGCCTGGCGTATCCTGGAGAAGATTCATGGATAAGCATCCCTCTCTGGAGAATCAGGCGGTGATTGACTTGCCGTTACTCATCAAAACCGTAGATAGCAGCGGCCCGTTATGGGGGACCGAGTCCGAACAGCTGGACGCGACCCTGCTGTTTTGGCGAAGGGGAGAAGGGATCGCTCGCCACGTCAACGATGAGGTCGATGTCCTCATCATGTTCCTCAAAGGTTCCGCGGTCGTTTCCATCGGGGAGCAAGAGTTGGTATCAACCACTGGACAGGTGGTCCTGATTCCCAGAGGCAGCGAGCGATCACTAGTGGCGCTGGAGGATTGCGCTCACCTCAACGTGCACCAACGGAGGAAGAAGCTTTCACCGATGGCCACCGTCGGTTCCTATCAGAAGCGGCAACTCCCTGAATCATAAGCATTGCTGGTCAAGCCTCTATGACCTGCGGTAGACCTCGGTGCTGAGATACTTCATGCCGTTGTCTACGGCGATGGTAGCCACGGTCTTATGCGGGCCAAGTCTTGCAGCGATGCGCAACGCCGCGACCACATTTGCACCCGTCGAGGCTCCGGCAAAGATGCCCTCTTCGGAGGCAAGACGACGTGCCATCGCGTGGGCTTCTTCGGAAGAGACTGTTTCCATCGAGTCGGTGACCGACTCGTTCCAGTGGGGTGCGACAAAGCCAAGGCCCATACCTTCGATGCGGTGTGCGCCGGTCTTACCTTGGGTTATCACTGGCGATTCGGCCGGCTCGACCCCGACCACTTTGGCCAAGCTGCCGCCGGAACGAAGGCCAGCGGAGACACCGATGATCCCGTGGGCCGTTCCGATGGAATCGACGTAAGCGTCGATGACACCTATTTGTGCGATGAGCTCGTGGCCCAGTGCCTCGTACCCTCGAGCGGCGTCGCGGTTATTAAGCTGATCGGTCCAAAACGCGTTCTCTTGCGATGCGATCTCTGATGCTTTCTGGATCATCGCCTTTATTAGCGCCTGAGTTATTTGTTGGCGATCACTCTGAACGAGGAGGACTTCGGCTCCGAGGGCTGTCATGTGGTCTCGCTTTTCTTGGCTGAATGCGTCGGAGGAGACGATGAAGAGCTTGTGGCCGGTGGCTGCACACACGAGAGCAAGGGAGGTCCCGGTGCTGCCGCCGGTGTATTCGACGACCGGCTGGCTATCCTTCAGCTCGCCTCGGCGAGCCGCCGATTCGATGACCTCTCTGGCCATCCGGTCCTTCTTGCTTCCAGTGGGATTGGTGCCTTCAAGCTTGACGAAGACGCTTGCCATACCAGGAGAGACGAGCTGGCGCAGTTGGACGACGGGCGTGCTGCCGATCGTATCGATGATGCTGCTAACCGCGCTTGCCATGCGACAGATTATGGAGTCCCGGAAATGAGCACCCGCCCTGGCTGTATTGGATACCGTTCCTATTAGCCGAGGAAACTTCGCAGATCCTGCTCGTTTACTGCCGGTTCGCCGGGCGCAACATTACTGAGCTTGCCTTCCCGCATCCATCTTTCGAGGGTATCGACGAGCTCAAATAGGTGTTCAAAGCTCTCAACATAGAACAGGAGCGGCTGGTAGTGGTCGATTTCGAAGCTCTGATTAATCACCCACTCCAGTTGTACGGGATAACGCTGGACCTCCGGCGACTCAATGCAGTGCTCGATCTCGCCGTAGGAGCTAAGGAGTCCGCTGCCATATACCTTCAGCCCGTCCTTCGTATTCATCAGGCCGAATTCAATGGTGAACCAGAAGAATCGTGCGAATGCCTGGATGATACTGGTGAGCTTGCGCAGCTTCTCATCCTCGTCCTTGATGTCCTTTACGATCTCGGCGGCAGTGTGGGCACAGTCGCCAAAGCGCACGAGTGCGTCTGCGAAAGCCTTGTCCGTGTGCATCGGGACGTGGCCGGCAATATCGTGAAAAATGTCTGGCTCCGGGAGGTAGTCGAGCTTGTCGGCCCTGCGGATGGTGATCGTGGTGGGGAATTCTCGATTACGGAGGCAATCGAAAAACATAAAGGCGGGAACGTACCCGCTGACCGGCTTAGCAGAAAAACCTGTGAGCGGGCATAGAAACTGATTTACGTCTTCGAGTCGTGGGACTCGATCAGGGTTGAAGCAGAGTGACTCGATTCCGCGCAGAAAATGCTCATTTGCATATCGCTTCCAGCGGTCCTGCATACGTGCGAAGAGTTTCTTCCACGCCTCGTGGTTGGCTTCGGAATAGAGCTCGTACGGCTGATGAATATAAAGCTGCCCTTTTGCTTGGGCAGCCTCGATGAACGGCGCCTGGGTCGTTGTCAAGCCGCTCACAATGTCCTGATCCTGTAGTTGAGCCACGTTGCTCCTCCTGGAATATCTGAATCCATTATGCGCGACTGGTTCCCGGCCCGGCGATCCGCCGCTATGCTCCTTTGCGAGCCTTCGCTAAAGCTTCGACGTCGAACTTCGTCATCTGCATGACGGCCGCCATCATTCGCTCCAATTGATCAGGAGTGGCGGTTCTCAACAACTGGTCGAGCCCTTTGGGAACGATTTGCCAGAGAGACCGAACTTGTCTTTGAGCCATCCACAGGGACCTTGGCTGCCTCCGCCGTCGATGAGTTGGGCGCTGATTCGGTCGATCTCTTCCTGGTCCTTGCAAGCAACCATGAATGAGACAGCTTCCGTGAAGGGGAAGATCGGGCCGCCGTTAAGGCCCATGAATTCCTGGCCGTTCAGCTCGAAATGGACCGTCATAACGGAGCCGACAGGGCGGTTGGCAGCCTTTGAGGAGGCTTCGGTGTAGCGAGTGATAGTGCCTACTTTTGAATCTGGAAAGATGGACGCGTAGAGGTTGGCGGCTTCTTCGGCCTCATTGTCGAACCAGAGACAGGGAGTAATTTTTTGCATGTTCGTGTACCTTCAGCTGTTGGTCGTTTGGGTTACCGTGAAATCGACAGCGCGTGCTATGGTGCTGCTATGAGTGTTGGACCGGCTCGGGAGCGGACGCGGAATGTTCGCGAGTTCGAGGAGCTTCAGTATGGGATGTTCATCCACTTCGGGCTCTCGACCTTTACCGGGATCGAGATTCCGCGGGAACCTGGACTTGCGTCGGAATACCAGCCTACGGATCTCGATGTCGATCAGTGGATCAGGGTTGCGGCAGAGGCGGGGATGCGGTATGCGGTGCTGACGACGAAGCACTGCTACGGACATTGCCTTTGGCCAAGCGCAGTGACCGATCACGTGGTGACCCACGACGTGGTGCGGGGGTTTGCCGATGCTTGCGCAAGGTACGGATTGAAGGCTGGCTTTTACTACCTGCTTGGATGGGATGCGCAGCATCAGCCCAAGATGTCGCCAGTGGAGTATGAGGCGTTTTGCCGGGCGCAGGTGGCGGAGCTGCTGACGGGATATGGCCCTGTGCGGGAAATGTGGTTCGACATCGCCTGGGACATGGGGCCAGATACTTCGCGGGTTCTGCCTCGGCTGTATGAGCTCGTCAAATCGTTGCAGCCCGATTGTCTGGTGATGTTCACGCAGAGCAACAACGTGATGCATGGGGTGGCCGATCCGTTTGCTTTGGCGGATGCTACGTATTTTTATGAGAAGACGGGGGCGCGGACACGGTGTTGGCCCAGCGATATCACTAATGCGGAGCGGCGGGCGCCGGGGCGGCGGCATGAGCCTCTGATGTCGGTGGAGGGGTCCGTTTATTATCTGCCGATGGAGGTTTGCGATACGTTGACGCCGAACTGGTTTTGGGTGGAGGGCGATCCGGTGCGGCCGCTTTCGGAGCTGGTGGAGCTTTGGGAGCGGAGCGTTGGTTGCGGGGCGAATCTGTTGTTGGATGTGCCGCCGGATCGGAGCGGCCAGATTCCGGATGAGTTTGTGGAGCCATTGATGGAGCTTCGGGCTGCGGTTGGGATATATGGCGCCTGGACGCGGGCACAAGCCATCCACCGACTACAATTCACCCCATGCAACTGGGGACACGCGCGGCTTGACGTTCATTCAAGACGGGCGTGACACCCTTGGAAGCACCGTGTAAATCGCAAAATTGCGACGCGCGAGAATGGGGCTGGCTCGGGGATAATCTTGGCAATCGTTCTGCAACGACGCGGGCGGGCATGGCGCCTTTTATCGGGCGTCTTTTCTGTTTCGCGGGTGCTGCCCGTGAGGCCACGACAGGAGGAGGAAACGAATGACCCCGAAGGAAGCTGTTAGCTTCGTTGTTGAGAACGGCGCCCAAGCCGTTGACGTACGATTCACCGACTTGATGGGCACGTGGCAGCATTTCAGCCTGCCGGCGATCCACTTTGATGAGGACAAGTTTGAGGATGGATTTGCCTTTGACGGCTCTTCGATCCGCGGCTTTCAGGCGATTAACGAGTCGGACATGCTGCTCATGCCGGACGCGGACACGCTGTTCATGGACCCGTTCTATGAGCACCCGACCGCCGTCATCATCTGCGACATCGTCGACCCGCTGACCGGGCAGGCTTATCCGAAGGATCCGCGCTATACGGCTAAGAAGGCTGAGCAGTATCTGCGGACGACCGGCCTTGGCGACACGGCGTTCTTTGGCCCTGAGGCCGAGTTCTTCGTATTCGATCGGCTGGAGTTTGAGAATGGACCGGGCGGCGCGTTCTATAAGATCGATTCGGACGAGGCTTTCTGGACTTCTGGACGCGAGGGTGCTCAGTTCACGGTTCGGCAGAAGGGCGGCTACTTCCCTACTCCTCCGGTGGACAAGCTTCAGGACCTGCGCACGCAGATGATGCTGAACATGCAGGAGATCGGCATCGATGTCGAGATGCATCACCACGAGGTGGCGTCGGCCGGCCAGTGCGAGATCGACATGAAGTTCGACACGCTGGTTTCGATGGCCGACAAGCTGATGAAGTACAAGTACGTGGTCCGCTCCACCGCCTATCTGTCGGGGATGATCGCGACGTTTATGCCGAAGCCTCTCTACGGTGACAATGGCAGCGGCATGCACGTGCACCAGTCGATCTGGAAGAACGGCGAGACGCAAATGTACGATGAGAGCGGCTATGCGGGGCTCTCGGAGAATGCTCGTTGGTACATCGGCGGGCTGCTGAAGCATGCTCCGGCTCTGCTTGCCTTCTGCGCTCCGACGACGAACTCTTACCGGCGCTTGGTGCCTGGTTACGAGGCTCCGATTAATCTGATGTACTCGGCCCGGAATAGGTCGGCTTGCGTTCGGATTCCGATGGTGAGCAAGTCGCCGAAGGCGAAGCGAGTCGAGTTCCGTGCTCCAGACCCAATGGCGAACCCTTACCTGGCTTTCTCGGCCTGTCTGATGGCGGGCATCGACGGAATTCAGAATCGGATCGAGCCGCCCAAGCCTTTGGACAAGGACCTGTACGAGTTGCCGGCGATTGAGCGGGCAGGGATCGAGACGACTCCTGGATCGCTTCGGGCGACGTTGGGGGCTTTAGCCAACGACCACGAGTTCCTGTTGAAGGGGGACGTGTTCACCAAGGAGCTGATCGAGAGCTACATCGAATACAAGCTCGAGAAGGAGTGCGACGCGGTAGACCTGCGGCCGCATCCTTACGAGTTCGAGCTTTACGCGGACGCCTAAGCGAAATGACCGGAGGAGATGCCCCCAGGGATGGGGGCACTACGTTTCAATCGTATACTTACCTTGTGGACGAACTCCTGGCGAGAGTGACGGTTAATCCGAGGCAATGCGGTGGCCGCCCGTGTATTCGTGGTATGCGGATCCGTGTTTCCGACGTTCTCGATTTGCTCGCGGGTGGACTCTCTGCGGAACAGGTTGTTGCCGAACTGCCAAAGCTCGAGCTTGATGACGTGAGAGCCTCGATAGCTTACGCATCTCAGTTTCTCGATCATCCTGTTCTCGCAGCATGAGAACTATCTGGCTCGATGCCCAATTGCCGCCAGCCCTAGCCACCTGGCTCAATGAGCACTTCGCGGTGCAAACTTCAACTCTCGCACGCTTGGGCATGGATGAGTTGGAGGATGACGAACTCTTTCTCGCGGCAAAACTAGGAACCAAGACGCTTATCTCCAAAGATAGAGACATGTTCGATCTCATTCGACGGATTGGTCCGCCTCCACAACTTGTGTGGGTCCGTTGCGGTAACACATCGAACGCGAATTTGATTCGAGTCTTTGCGAGCACGTTTGAGGATTGCTTGCGGATGCTGGATGAAGGCGAGTCAGTTTAGGGACTCATCCATCCAAATTCTATGACCAATAATGGTCGCTCAAGGTGAAAATTAGCAGGTGCAATGCTGAACTCTTTTACGCTCTGACACGTTAGGCAAGTTGGAGCAACGCCAAAAGCATGAAGCACACACTCGCCATTATCGCCCTCGTAGCCGTCGCCGGATTCCTGGTGAGCGCTGGTCCCTCTGCGAGCAAAGGCGGTCTTGTCGTTCATGGGGTTCGTTGGGAGACCTCGTTGGAGGCCGCGAAGAATGCCGCCACCATCGACAGGAAGCCAATTCTGCATCTTCAGTCATTTGGGAAGCCGGGCGATCCGATGGCGTGCACGAACACTCGGACGCTCACCGCGACTCTGCTGAAGGACCCGCAGATGATCGAGCTGATGAAGGGCAGCGTTCCTAGCTGGGAGCTCGTTCGGGAGGCGGCGAAGGTTACGATCGATTTTGGTGGCGGGAAGATTGTTAAGCGGACTCTGCGCGGGAACACCTGCTTGTACGTGCTGCGGTCCGACGGCACAGTAGTGGATGCCTTTCCCGGAGTGTATGAGCCGGCAAGATTGCTGCCGGAGCTCAAGAAGGCACTTGAAATGGTGAATTGGGCTCCTGAAAAGGTTGCGGAGTGGCACCGTGATGCAGCGCGAACAGCAGAACGAGTTGCGCGAATCGCGGTAGCGTCCTCCAAGAGCGGAGTGGAGTCGCCCCTATTAGCAACGACGGTTCCCGACACGGCTATCAAGATCCCGGTGGGCGCCAGCAAGTCCGAAACGGCCTTTCTG
The DNA here is from genome assembly GCA_041288075.1 of Fimbriimonas sp. GTDB lineage: Bacteria > Armatimonadota > Fimbriimonadia > Fimbriimonadales > Fimbriimonadaceae > Fimbriimonas. The sequence goes on along the minus strand of JBGGMI010000007.1, from coordinate 10,463 downwards.
CGCGGAGCGGCGCAACTGTTCGATGTGAGTTCCCTACCCATGAGCCCTATGAACGCCCGGAGCGCCGGAGGCTTTAACTCGGGATCAACGCCGAAGGAGCGTGGAGTTCGGATGCTTCAGCTCGAAACCGATGTCAATCTCACCTCGGTGCGTGGCGTCGTGCACCTTTGGCTCGCCAGCTTGGAGAAGCCAATTACTGCACCGGAAGCCAAGCGGACGATGTTCGAGACGATTCTTCACATCAATTACACCGATCCCTACATGGGGCTAAAGGATGTCGAGCTGCCAGGTTCCGAAGGGTAGAGGAACAGGCGCCTTGGGCCACCGAGTCAAATGCTTGCCTGGAGGCAAGCATGGATACTCACCGCAGCACCGTTCGTGACCGAGATGGCGTCGTCGCTCTCATCAGCGGCGAAATCGTCGACCCGAAGCGGGTTCTCATCGAGCTACAGAACGGGCGCAAGCTGCTCGTGCCTCGTAGTGCGTTTCAGTGGAACGGCGACACCGGTTATTCGGTGCCCTTCACATTCGACGGGCTCGAAGAGTTCTCCGGGGATGATCAGGGGATCGTCGTGCCCGTCTTCCGAGAAGAGGCAGTGGTCGATCAGGTCACCCGGGACACCGGCGTGGTTCGCATCGAGAAGCGGGTCGAGGAGCGTGAGGAGGTCGTGAATGGGACTGCCACGATCAACGAAGTGGATATCGAGCGCGTGCTGATCAACGAATTCGTCGATGAAGCGCCCGGGATTCGCTACGAAGGCGACACGATGATCATGCCGTTGATGGAAGAGGTTCTGGTCGTCGAGAAGCGACTGCTCTTGCGGGAGGAGTTGCGGATCACCAAGACATCACGCGAAGAGCCGCGGCATGAGAAGGTAGTGCTCCGTAGCGAGTATGCGGAGGCGAAGAGGGAATCACGGTCGGATGCTGACCCTGGGACATGGCCGTTGAGTGCTGAGGATTTCGTGGCGTTCCGCCATGGGTCGGTGGCTATGCGGGAGACGGCGGAGGAGCCTAAAGTTTCCAAGGCAGCTCGGTCCGTGGACGAGGTTGTGGTAACGAAGGCATCGGTGATGTGAGGTTTGTTCCCTGTCTATTGGCGAATGGGTGGCGGCAGAGGGAGTTTCTCGCAAAGGGGCGCAAAGAGGGAACGCAAAGGGCGCCAAACGGAACTTCAGGAGGGAATGAACGCACTACCGTTACCCTCCACACGTCGCGTGTGGAGGGATAGTAGTTGCTGAGCTTCAGAGAAGCAGAGGCTCGATCTGGCCCCGAATCTCTCCGTTAACGTGAGTGCTCGTATGCACGTTGATGTAGGTCTGGCCACTCAGAATCGCCGCCACAGCCTGATTGTAGGTATTGATGCCCCCTCCAGCCGCGAAGTCCGACTCATCGAGCGTGAATGTCATGTCACCCGTCCAAGCTCCCTGTGCTTGTGTGTACAGCGGGAAGATGGGCGGACCCGGGTTGTTGCGCGCTCCGACGTGGATGTGCGCTGCGGTGACCTCGGCATTGTTCAGGCCGGTCGTGATCACCCGGACCGTCAACTGAGTCATATCCGCGTTGAACTTGAACGTGCCGTGGCCAGTCGCCGCCGTGTCTACTTCAGGGGTTTCCTGCGCTCCATTCAATGTTGCCTCCATGGTCACCTGAGTGCCCAGTTGGCCTCGCAGCTCGCCTGAGGCGTTCACCGTCGTGTGGATGTCGACGTAAGCATTTCCGGTGCGGATAGCCTCGCGCAGTTCGCTCATATTGGCGACTACGGCCGTGTTCAGATTGGCTGCGGTGAATGTCCGCGTGTAGTCGGTGCTAAACGCGCCGAAGCTCTCGTTATAGAGGGTGACGGCGGGTTCGACGTTGCTCTGGCCGAGGCGACCGAGGTGGATGTGCGCTGAGGTGACCTGCCCGATCGTCAGGCCGGAGGTCTGCAGCCGGACCTGCGCTGAGCTGCCATCTTCGGTGAACTCGACTCTGGCCGTGCCCAGCGCGGTGCTCGACACTGCGGTGCCCGTCACTTGGCCCGGACTTAGAATGGTGCGGAAGATCTCCGGCGTTCCGATGGATCCGGTCGAGAAGATCGCGTACGTTCCAGTGGCGCTGATCTGCGTGAATACGATCTTGTTCGTTACGTCGACAGTGGACGCCATCTCCTCCCACACGCCGGCGCTGAGGCGGAACACCTTGAGGTCGATGGGGTCTGCGCCGAGCGGCAGGTTGTCATATTTGATCCGCAGCGTCGCTTTGTTAGAGGTGCTGAAGGAGCTGCCGTTGTCGGTGCTGACGTTCCATGCCGTGCCGCTCACGAGACGGGTATCGGTCGGGAAGCCGGTGGCGGCCCTTACCGTGACGTCTGTTTCGCCGGATAGCGAAGCGGCCGGGACCACCAGGCGCACATTGCCGTTTTGGTAGGTGAACGTACCGCCGGCGGTTCCGATCCGCTGGGTTTCGTTCGGGTTGACGATAGGATCGCTGCTATCGCTGCAACCGGCAAGCACCAGGCTGAACAGCAACAGCAGAGCGGTCAATAATCGACTCTGATTCATAAAAGTTTTTCTCCCCTGCATAACAGGAATGCTTAGCGCAGCAAAGCTGCGTACCATTAATGATACATCCTAATATTGCTGTCGGTAAAGCAAGATTGGCTATACGCACAAAATGCCTACGCCAGAAGGAGAATCGCCGCGGCAGCGGCGGCAGCGTGTTCGACGCGCAAGACCCGGGGACCGAGCGTTACGCCACGGGCGCCGATTAGGGCCAGCTCCTTTGCGGACCATCCGCCTTCGGGCCCCACGACAATGGCCATTTCATCGCCTGTTTGTTGAAGCTTGGGAGACAGGCCCTCAACTTCCGACAAGACTGTTGCGGTAGGGCATTTTTCGAGCACTTCGGCAAGGCTGTTGGCGATCTCGAACTCGGGCAATCGAGTTCGAAACGAAACTTCTGCCTCCTCGCGCGCGATCGTTTGCAGTCGCCGCAGCCGGTCCGCCCGCTTTTTAGCATCCCATTGCACCACCGTTCGCTCGCTTGGGAAGAGGACGAACTTGGCCACGCCGAGGCCCGTGCAGGCTTTAATGATGTCGTCGAGCTTGTCTCCCTTAGGGAATGCCTGAGCAACGGTGAGACGCAGTGCCGGTTCCGTTTCCGGTCTTATGACCCCCAAGGGAACGGCTTCTCGGCCTTTGAACTCGCAGCGGATCAAAGACCCGTCGTTCGGCAGAACGGCAATCTGGGCTCCCGCACCTAGCCGCAAGACCTTGCGCAGCTTGTCGATCTCAGCCTGCGGCAGCTCGAACGCCTCTTCGGCACTTGCGCCGGGAATGAAGAGGCGAGGGAGCGAGCGTAGGGCTTTCATGCGCGGGTAAACATGGCCGCGACCCAGCCATCTTCCTCTAGCTTCTCGTTCAGGCTGAATCCTGCCGATTCGGCGGCAAGCAGCACGTCGGGCCAGTTCTGGTCGATGATCCCGCTGACGATCCAGCGGCCGCCGGGAACGATAGCATGCCAGATGTCGCGTGCCAACCGAATGAGAATGGCGCTGATGATATTGCTGACAACCACATCAAAGCCAGTGTCCGTAGGCAGCGGCGGAGCGCCGTCGGTCCGCCCCTGTGTCGGGTCCAGGGCCGGAGAGATACCTTCGCCAACTAAAGCAAGGAATTGAACTCCGTTAAGCTCGGCATTCTGCTGCGCGACTTCAACGGCCACCGGCTCGATGTCATTCGCAATCACTTCGGCGGCTCCAAGCTTGCACGCCGCCACCGAAAGAATGCCGCTGCCGCACCCAACGTCCGCGACCCTCGCATCTTTCAAATCTGCCTTCTCCAGCAGTTGCAGGCAGAGCCTCGTCGTGGGATGGTCGCCAGTGCCGAATGCCTGCCCCGGATCGAGCACGATCTCGATGTCGTCTGAGCCAGAGTCGAATGTCTCCCAGGTGGGGCGGACGACGAACCGCTCACCCACGCGACGGGGCTTGAAAAACTGCTTCCAATTCTCTTCCCAGTTCTCCTCCTTCAGCTCGTTCGCCACGACTGATTTGGCACCGGCGGCTTCCAAAGAGACCTTGAGCGCCTCGAATTGCTTGAGGGCGGCTTCGACATTCGGCAATGCGCCGGTGAGAGTGTTCCCTTCTTCGAGCGTGTTCTCGATGCCGTACTCGCGGAAGATTTCGATAAACGGCGAGAGATCGCCGGAGGCTGGAAATTCGGCACGGACTTCAATCCAGCTCATTTCTTTTTGCCGAAGAGTCCGCCCAGCAGGCCCTTTTCTTCGCCGCGAGGCACTCGCTCTCCACCGACCTCAGCCAGCTCGCGGATGAGCTTCACCTGAGCCTCATTGAGCTTCTTCGGAACCTGAACGCTGCAGAGGACGATCAAATCGCCCCGTCTCCCACCGTGCAATGGAGGCAGCCCCGCGCCCTTAATAGCGATCTGGGTCCCAGGCTGTGTGCCTCCAGGGATATGCACCGACACCGGACCATCCAAGCCCTCGATTTCAACGCTGTCGCCGAGCGCGGCTTGAGCGAACGAGAGGGACATGCGCGTATAAAGCGTTTGGCCCTGCCTCTCGAAGCGCTTGTCCGATTCAAGGTCGAGCACCACATAGAGATCGCCCGGCCGCCCGCCTCCAACGCCGTCGTTGCCCTGCCCCGGCACGTGCATGGTGGCTCCATCTTCGAAGCCGGGAGGCACGTTGATCGTGACCTTTGCGGTCTCGGGAAGCAGCCCCTTGCCCTTGCAGTTTTTGCACGGGTCTTTGATGAGGCTGCCTTCGCCCTGACACGTGGGACAGGTCGTAGTCGTTCGAACCTGGCCAATAAACGTGTTTCGAACAGCGCCAACGACGCCTTGCCCCTTACAGGTCTGGCAAGTATCTCTCGGCGCTCCGCCCTCGGTTCCGAGGCCGCCGCATTGAGGACACTCAGCCATCCGCTCGAACGTGATCTCTCGCTGGGTGCCGTTCAGAACGTCGAGCAGCGAAACCTGCATGTCGTAGCGAAGGTCTTCGCCATGCCGCGCCGATCCCCGTGAACGTCCCTGTCCTCCGCCGCCGAAGAAGATGTCGAAGAGGTCCGTAAAGTTGCCTCCGCCACCCCCGAAGAACGGATCGCTCGGCTGCTCATCAGTGGTGCCGAATCGATCAAAGCGGGCGCGGCGATCTGGGTCGCTGAGAATCGAATACGCCTCGCCGACTTCCTTGAACTTCTCTTCCGCCGAAGGATCGTCCGGATTGACGTCCGGGTGGTAGCGACGCGCCAACCGCCGATAGGCGGACTTGATTTCGTCCGCCGCAGCTTCTCGCGAGAGTCCGAGGACCTCGTAGGGATCCCGCTTCGGCATCCTTAACTAGACCTCTTCTGTGTCGTCTTCTTCAGCCGACTCCTGGTCGGCGATGTCGCTCAGAGACAGCGTGTCGTCCTCGGAAGCCACCACTTCGACCTCTTCCTCGTCTTCGACAAGGCTCGAGAGGCTCAGCGTCTCATCAGGATCGAGTTCGGCATCGACTTCGTCTTCGCCAACGGTCGTGACCAGGGCAACCTCGGTCTCGTCGAGTGCGGGAAGAAGCATGCCCAGCTCGCTCGGTACGGTTTCGTCCAGCAGCACCGCCAGTTCCGGTTCTTCGATGGCCACTTCCACGGAAGCGCCCATGATCGGCTTAATCTTTCCAGCCGCGATCTCTGCGAGCGCGATGGTGAGCGGGTGAATCGAATCCACCTGCACCAGAGGAGGCGCTCCCTCGCGAAGCTGCTTGGCGCGCTTTGCTGCAAGGTTGGAAAGCACGAATTTGCCGTGCGGATAGTTATTAAGGATGTCTGGGCTTGGCAGCATAGGAGAGGGTGAACCGACAGACAAGTGTACCCGCAGCGCGTCTGCCAAGGGAGACCTCCAGGAGCTGAAATGATCTGCACGAGCCCTCTTTGCTACAATGCGGCTAATGGCCAACTTGAGAACGGAAGTTAGCTTTCTCACCAGCGCGTTCAACACGACGGAGAGCTACGAGCACTTTATCAATGAGCACAACTACGGCTCGGACGTAGCGGTCGCCCTCATGGAGCATCTCCACTCGCGAGGCTGGCACATCGGGGCCGATGAGACTGGCAAAGCGGGTCAGGAGGATTTTGGGTGGTATTTCAGCTTCGGACGCGACAAGGCCGATCACACACTGCTCGTCGGCCACGTAACGGACTCAGAGGGCGAGTGGCTCGCATGGGTGGAGCGAAATGCCGGCTTTCTATCATCGCTGCTTGGCGGCAGAAAGAAGGGCATCCAGCCTGAGGCTGTAGAGGCCATACACGAAGCGCTGCAAGCCCTCCCCGGCGTGCGAGACATTAAGTGGTCGACGGCCGGAAGCGAAGAAGCATTCGCAACGCCCGCAGGCTAAAGCGGCGTTCCCCAAGCCTCCTGCATCTGGTCCTTAGAGAGACTCTTTGCATGGAAGTCCCCGAACAGGCAGTTGTATCGGTAGCCTCTAAGCAGTCGCACAACTGTGTCGTAATCGTCGTCGGCTTGCAGCCCCCTCCCGTCTCCGTGCCAGTGGCCGGCACCGTCGAAATACACGTTTACGTTGGCAGGCAGTTGGAACGTGCTGTCTGAGAAAGCGCGGAAAGCGATTTCGGTGCGGAAGAAATAGCTCGAGCCATACGTGCTGTACATGCTCGGAGAGGTCACGAACACTTGGGGGAAGTGGCTGTCCAGCACGCGCGTCCCGGTGTCCGCTGCGCACTTGAAGATTTCCTTGCTCTTGACGTACGGCTGCAGCACTTCATGTAGCATGGGCATGCTGGCGATTCTCGACTGAAAATCGGGGAAGGCATCCCAGATGTTGGGGGAGTATTTATCGGAGGCGTCAAGCGCGTGGGGGAAAACTCCGTCGTAGTCAGACATATACATCGCCGTAGCGGCACCAATTTGCTTGAGTCCGCTGAGGCAAGTGGTCTGCTTTGCCTGCCGCTTTGCGCGAGCGAAAACGGGAAATAGAATGCCGGCGAGGATGGCGATGATGGCGATGACGACCAGCAACTCAATAAGTGTAAAGCCGCCCGTGGCACTGGAGCGGAAATCTCTGGTCGAACGCATTCTTCTATACCGTACGTGATCTTACACAGCTTTTGCTCCATTGGGAAGTGATGCGAGGATGAATGGGTGAATAGGGTGAGAGGTGAAAAGAGGAATCGGCCCAGGACGTCCGCGTCTGGCTATCACCCTCTTCACCCCAGTCACCCCAGTCACTCCGCTCACGCCCCTCATCTCCAAATCACTGGGTATAATCTCGGGGTTGCCCGCACCGGTCGATCTGCGACCCTTCGCGTCCCCGGGCTTTAGGAAGAATTAGAATGGCAAAGAAAAGCGAAGCCCGAGAGATCATCCGTATCGTGTGTACGGAAGACGGGAAAAACTACTATACGACCACCAAGAACAAGCGCAACACGACCGAGCGCTTGGAGATCAAGAAGTACAACCCGCGGCTGCGTAAGCACACGCTGCACCGAGAGAAGAAGTAAATGCCTAATCCAAAACGCCGTCACAGCCACCAGCGGACCGCTCTGCGCCGAACCACCTACGTCGCGATCATGCCTGAGATTCAGGTGAATAAGCAGGTCGGAGGCGAGCCGTTCATTCTCCGCCACCGCGCCACCCCGGATGGTTACTACAAGGGCAGATTGCTTCCCGGCTTCAAGAAGCCACAGTAGCTTTAGATGGTTCCCTAAACCTCCACACGGAATCGTGTGGAGGTTTTTTGTTGCCCGTTCCTTGCGCGCCGCTTCTCGTGTGGGTGGATAATGCGTGCCGGTAAACTCGCCGAATGTCGCCCCGCCTAGCCTTCGCCCTGAACGCAGCTTACGTTGCCGGGCGATCGACATTGGCGCATTTTCACACCGGGGTGGCAGTGGAGAACAAGCAGGATTCGAGTCCCGTCACGGTGGCCGATCGAGAAGCTGAGAGCGTTGTGCGGCGGCTGATCGCCGAGCAGTTCCCGGGCGAACCCATTCTCGGCGAAGAGGAGGGAGGCAACTTTAATGCTTCCGAGCGTTGGGTGGTGGATCCTATCGACGGGACGAAGTCGTTTGTGTGCGGCGTTCCTCTCTACGCGACGCTTCTTAGCTATGAGCAGGATGGGGAGCCGATTTTGGGCGTCTGTTACTTCCCCGCCCTCGATGAAGTCGTTTTTGCCGAAAAGGGCACCGGTGCATTTTGGAACGGGCGGCCATGCCGGGTCTCTTCAAACAGCGATCTCTCGAGCAGCTACGTCTCCAGCGGGAGCCCAGGGTCAATGATCGACCATGGACGGTGGGATGGCTTTCGGCGGATTATCCAAGCCACCAAAGGCACTCGCACCTGGAGCGATGCTTATGGACATGCCTTGGTAGCGACTGGACGAGTGGACGCGATGATCGATCCGGTTGTGAAACCATGGGACATATCGTCTCTCGCGGTCATCGTCCGTGAAGCCGGCGGCCGCTTCACCGACTTCTCCGGCAGCGAAAAACTCTCGACTGAGGCGATCAGCTCGAATGGCACTCTCCACGGAGAGATCCTGCAGGCGTTCACATGAGGCTGCTTGGCGTGGATTACGGCTTCAAGCGAATCGGCCTGGCAGTGACAGACAGCACCATTGGCCTTCCCGCCGCACGACCTCCAGCAGCCTCACTTGGCTCGCTCAAGAAGGACGCCGCTCAGATCGCCAGCCTCGTCAAACGGGAAGCGGCAGACGCAGTGGTCCTTGGACTGCCGGTAGAAGCGGAAGGAGAGGGTCGCATGGCGAGGCTGTGCCGCACCCTGGCCGGGCACTTGACGGAAGATCACGGTGTTGAGGTGTATCTAGTGGATGAAAGCCTCACCTCGGTCGCGGCGGAAGACCTGCTCTTCTCGACCGGCATGAAGGCTAGCCAGCGAAAGAAGCTGCGAGACGGCGAAGCGGCGGCGCTGATTCTGGAGAGGTACCTCAATGAAGCGCAGCCGTCTTAAACTCCTGCTCGGCGTGCTGCTTGTGGGCGGTGCGGCCGGCGGTGCGTATTACTGGCTGGACACCAACTTGACACCAATGCCCGTCGGACCGAAGCGGTACCTGCGCTGGGAGAAGCCGGCGCGCCTTGACGACATTTTCATCGACCTCAAGCGAAGAGGCATTATCCGAAACGCCGACGCAGCCAGGGTATATGCCTGGGTCAAGCGCTCCCCCTCCTCTGTGTCCTCCGGCACCTACGAGCTCGCGCCGGGCATGAACATTGGGGAGATTCTCCGTAAGATTCGCAGCCCGATTCGGCAGATGGTTCGCATTCCCGAGACGAACTGGGCTCGCCGAAATGCCAACGTGCTCGAGAAGAAGGCAGTGCTCCGCGCCGAAGAATACATCGACCTTGTCCAAAAGCCCGAGCTGTTCAAGGAGTACGTCAGCTTTCCCCTGCCGCACGACAGCCTGGAAGGCTATCTCTATCCCGATACCTACGACTTCCCTCCGCTACTTGGCGCCAAGGCAGTAATCATCAGGCAGCTTCAGAACTTTGAGAAGAAGGTTTGGCTTGAGCTGGATAAGCCGAAAACTCTTCACGACGCGGTGATTCACGGTTCGCTGGTGGAACTCGAAGCGGGTACGGATGAAGACAGGCCGATGATCGCAGGCGTGATCGAGAACCGATTGAAGAAGAACATGCGATTGCAAATCGACGCTTCCCTGCTCTACGGCATTCAGAAGTGGCGGACGCTGACCTTCGACGACTACCGAGACATCAAGGGGCCCTACAACCTATATCGCGTAAACGGATTGCCCCCCGGTCCGATATGCTCTCCCACAGTGCTAAGCATTAAGGCGGCAATGAACCCGGCGAAGCACAATCATCTCTACTATGTAGCGCTGCCATCGGGCGTCAGCCTGTTTGCGCCCACCTACGAAGAGCACAAGCGGAACATTCAGAAGCGGAAGAAGGCATTGAAGGAGCAAGGAACTTGAGCGAGTGGCGGTCCGGCCAATTCCATAGACACAAGCTGCCGGTGGTGTTTCACCCGTTCACGCCCGCTCACGCAGTGAACACGCTCCAGGAAATAGACCTCGATGTGCTCTGGGCATCCGGAAAGAGGCTTTTGCTTGTGGACGTCGACAACACACTTGTCCAGTGGAAGCAAGAGAACTTCGCCGCGCCCGTCCTTGAGTGGATCGCGAAGGCAAAGCAGATGGGCTTCAACATCTGCTTGGTATCCAACACCAACCGCCTCGACCGTCTGGCCCGCCTGAAGGAGCTGCTTGGCGTGGAGACCGTTCGAGGCCGCTTCAAGCCCTCCCGCGCGATGTTCCGGCTGGCGATGATCAAATTCAAGAACAAGCCCGAAGAAACGATCATGATCGGGGACCAGCTCATGACCGATATCCTGGGCGCGAACCGGGCCGGGATCGAGGCTTATTGGGTTCGAAAGATGGAGGGCCGCGAGTTCGGTCCGACAGCGATCAATCGCAAGATCGAGCGATTCTTT
>JBGGMI010000006.1:0-10171 GCA_041288075.1 Fimbriimonas sp. | reverse complement strand
TTCCAGATCAAGAAGTAAACTGGAGCCCATGTCCAAATGGAAAGCGGGTGACCGTGTGCGCGTAGTGGTGCGTGCCGTAACCGAGGAAGACCGCAAAAAGAACCGCTATTTCGAGCATATGGCGGGGCTGACCGGCACCATTCAACAGGTTTACAACGAAAACGAAGTCGCTCTGCAAGTAGAGCCGGAAAGTCTCAGCAAGATCAGCGCCGACGTCCACAAGACTGCTACGGTGCGCATGCGCGAGAAGTTTCTGAGCCAGATCGGCGAGGAACAGAAGAAAGCCTTTACCAAGGAAGAGCTGGAGTTCGACGCCCACTACGTTCTGCTCGTCCAAGCGGAAGATCTGGAGAAGGCATAAATGGCGGCGGCAGATTACAGTTTTGACATCGTCTCGAAGGCGGACATGATGGAGGTCAAGAACGCCGTCAACCAGGCTATCAAAGAGCTGGATAACCGCTACGACTTCAAGGGAAGCAAGTGCGAAATCCAGTTCGAGAAAGACGAGATCAAGCTCATTGCAGATGACGAGTTCCGCATGGGCCAGCTCCAAGACATCGTCTTCTCAAAAATGATCAAGCGCGGCATCGACCCGCGGCAGATGGAATGGACCAAGAACGAACCCGGCACCGGCATCTCAGTTCACTGCAAGCTCGAATTGAAGCAGGGCATCTCGCAGGACAAGGCGAAGCCTTTGATCAAGCAAATCCGCGACAAGGGCCTCAAAGTTCAGGCGCAAATTCAAGGCGACGAGATCCGCGTAAGCTCGAAGAGTAAGGACGATCTGCAGAAGACGATGGCGTTCGTCAAGTCGCTCGACCTGGACTTCCCTGTCGAATTTGTCAACTATCGGTAGAAAGCGATCCGCAGACTGGGCGTCAAATTAACTATGAGCGAACTGGTCATCTTTGGCGCAGGCTGATTCTGGGGTCCTGAGGCGGAGTTCCGCCTGATTCCTGGAGTTCTGAACACGGCAGTCGGTTATTCGGGCGGCCGTACCGATTCGCCCACGTATCGCGCCGTCTGCTCCGGCCGAACCGGGCACGCCGAGGTCGTACGCGTGGAATACGATCCCTCCGTCGTCTCGTTCGCGGCGCTGCTAAAGGTGTGGCAGGAGATGCACAACCCCTGCGCCGGCTGGCGAAGCGATCCCGACTCGCAATACCGCAGCGCCATCTACACCACAACAGCCGAGCAGGAGAAAGTCGCGAATAACTGGCGCGCCAAGATGGAAGCCTCTGGTAAGCGTGTCTCAACCGAGGTCAAGCCAGCCGACGCCTTTTGGATGGCCGAGGAATATCACCAGCGTTACTACGAGAAGAACCGCATGGCTGCATGCCCTAGAAACGCCTGACCCTATTTCTCAATCAAGTAGTACAGCACGTCCGGTCGAAGCTGCATGGCCTTGGCTGAACCTAGCTTTTGCGTCGGATATCCGTTGAAGTTGAGAGCCGTCACTTTCAGGCTCCCCGCATCGGCGCGCTTTATCGAAACGCTTCCGCTCAGGTGCTGGATGGTCATCGGGGCCGCTCCCACGGACTCGATGGTCTTCTGGCCTGAGCCGCTCGTCTTCCACCCATAGTTCTGCTCACGCGACATCACCTGCAACAGAATTTTCGACGAGGAGGACAACGGTTTGCCATCCAGCGCGACCGCCATGACCGACCCGTATTCCAAGCCGCTACTGACTCGCATCGCAGCAAGCTCGATAGTGCCCGCCTTGCTCAAATAGCCCGTAACTCCCTGCGCCATCGGAGCATTTACGGTTACGAGACCTTGCCCATAGTCCCACAGCAACTCGCCGGTGGCGCTTCTGACCGTCTTCTTTTGATGGTCGATGTACTTCGACAAATCCATGACTTTGGAGGGCGCAGGTTTATCCGTGATGTTGAAGTCGACTTTGCCGACCAAAAAGGCAAGCGGATCGATGGCATCGACTTTCGAGACTTCCACAGCCTTACCCGCTGGTATGTCCTGCTGTCGGAGTTGGTCCAGACTCGCCGGCGTGCTCACGGGTGCGCCTTTCAGCGCCAGTAGATCGCTCAGCGGCATATTCGCCTCCACCACTTTGGGCGCTGCCTTGATCAGACCCTTGCGATACATGTAGGCAGTGGCGGGAAACTGCCCGAATGTCACGGGCGTGTGAATACCGAACTTCCCGAGCATCTCCTCCCACCAGGGCGCACCGGTTGCGAAGAACATGATCGAATCGGTGCGTTGAAGCGCCCCATAGGCGGCAGCGACCATCGGAAAATCAGCGCGCAGAGCATTGGGCGGGGTCCAATTGATCTCCGAAACGGTTGATGGCATCCCGTTGTACCGCACATCGAAGATGGGCAAGCTAAAGTTAGGCGCTTCTCCTGGCTTGCCGGGAAGGAACTGCAAAGCGCTCCGATCCTCATACTTGTCGCCTGCACTGATCGAATACGATGCCCTCGGCCCGGTATGGCCAAAGTCGAAGTAGCCGTGACGATCCATGAAGTCCGCGCCCGCGTTCGACCACTTGTCCAAGGGCCCTAGAATGCGGGCATCGGCCGTTATCCAGTTTGAGCCGTATATAGAACCCTGAAACGCCAAGTCCTGCTTGAGCAGCTTCAAGGTGTCCTGAAAGAAGCCACGCTGTACGCGGGTCAGAAACTCTGCTGTATCCTGGCTGCGCTGATCCTTCGAACTGAAGATTTGCCAAAGCGGGATAAACCCGGCTCGTCCCGAGGCGCGATCATCTCCTCTGACGGGCGCTCCACCCCAGGTCTGTAGAGCCTTGTCCAAAGACCCATATTTCGACGTCAGCCAGACACCAAACTGCTTCTCCAGAATCTCCATTTGCGAAGCGGGGATGTTTTCATAAGGCGTGAACGTCCAGAAGAGATTCGAGTCCTCGTTGACCATCTCGAGCATCGCCACTGCGGGCTCCTGCACCAAGGTTTTGCCGGTGGTGGGGCTCTTCGCAGTTAGGAGATCACGCCACCATCCGCGATAGATGTCCTGAAACTCCTTGTTGAAGAACAGGATCGCGAACGGATGCTGGCCAGGTTTGTATCCCTTGAATCCACTCGTATCGTCGAGGGTCAGCCACAGCGGGAAGTAGATGGAGATACAGGTGTAGATCCCCTCTTTCTTTAGAGCATCGACGAAGAATAACAGCCGCTGAATGTGCTCCGGATCAGCCTTTCGAAAGTCGCGTCCCCATGCGGCACCATGAACGCGAACAAGATTCACGCCACTCTTAGCCCACATTCGAGCCATGTTGCGAATCGAGGCGTGGTCAAGCTTCAGCGTATCCGTTCCGGTATTGATTGCCCAGAAGAGCTCGCTCTTTCCTGTGTTCTTATGAACGAATTCCTCGCCCTTTACGCCGATAAACCCGCCCTCGCCCGCTACTTTCTCGTTCAGAAATCGCAGGTCGATGGCGGATGGTTTGAACGGATCAGGATCAGGCTCGAACGGGAAGAATCCGGCATCGCTGCGCCCATACTTCTGCCCTGGCTTGAGCTTGCCACGCGCAATAAACGGATCCATCGTCAGCACGAAAGCATCAAACGCAGCCGCGCCCTCGTTGGAGGTGAGCTCGATCCGCAGCGTATGCGCTCCCTTTTTCAGCGAAACTTCGCCCGCATGCGTCCAGTTCGCGCCCAGGAATTGGCGGAGAGGGGCCTCGTCCATCAATGCGACTTCGTTTCCAACATTCTGCCAAGCCCCCTGATCGATGCGCCACCGATACGGCCCGTGCTTCCAGAACTTGCGCGCGTAAAGCTGGTAAGTCCCGTCTGATGGCACGGCCACCGGGTATTCGGCAAACACCGCTTCCGTGCGCTTGCTGTCGACCCCGATCCATTTACCGCCGGAAAGCTGTTCCGCCTGACGTGCATCAGCCGGGGCAAACGGGTTCCTGTCAGCGGGCGGAAAGTTTGTCGTCGTCGTGCTCTCCGCCTCAATCCACACCCAGTTTCCGGGGACAGCTTGAGACTCGGAGGGAGCAGGTGTACAGGAAAAGGAAACGGCAGCCAGGACCGCGAGAATCATGCCTTCTACCTTATCCGAACGACGGCGCTTTGGAGTCAGACTAACCCCATTAGCGGAAGGATAAGCCGCAAACAGCACCAAATGACGACAGCACTCAGCACGTCGAGCAAAATGCCTGACTTGAGCATCTCCTTGGAAGGCACCAGGCCACTGGAATAGACGATTGCATTTGGAGCCGTACTCACCGGCAGCATAAATCCAAAGGAGGCTCCGATCGCCGCACCAAGAGCCGGAGCGATCGGACTCACGTTTGCTCCCTGAGCCAAGCCAATAGCGACCGGCACCAGCGTCGTTGCCGCCGCCGTGTTGCTGGCGAGCTCGCTCAGCACGATGGCCGCCACGATGCTCAAAGCCGTTATCGTCCAAAGCGTGTTCGCACCGGACGCGGTTGCCGCCAGTTGCCCCAGCTCCTTGGCGAGCCCCGACTTGAACATCGCCTGCCCCAACGCGATCCCGCCACCGAAGAGAAGAATCGTGCCCCAGTCGATGCGAGTGCCCTCGCGCCAAGTCAAAGCCCGGTTCGCCTCACGATCCTTCGCGGGCAGAATAAACAGTAGCGAAGCGGCAATAATGGCGGCTCCGGCTGCAGTGAGATGAGCCTGCAGCCAACTCGTCAGCTCGTGCTTCTTGCCTAAGACAAGCTCGAAGGAGTCCGGCAATACCCAAAGGATCATCGCAACCACCGCCGCAATCAGCACGACCCGCTCGCTTGCGCGCATGGATCCAAGCTCGCGAAGCTCCTCACGCGCGGCAGCACCCGCTGGAGCAGTTTCAGGGGCGTCGCGCTTATACAGGAACCACAGCAACCCCCAGCTAATCAGCATCGTGAAGAAGGTGATCGGCATGCCGAAGGTCATCCACTGAACGAAGCTGATCCTCGTGCCGGTGGCTGTCTCGATCATGCTGATGCCGATAAGATTGGGCGGCGTCCCCACCGGCAGGCCGACGGCCACGCTCGATGCCCACGTAAGCATCAGCATCATGCCGACCGCGTATGCGGAGCCCTCTTGCCGGTGATTCAGGGCAGAGAGCGTTGCCAGGCCAATGGGCAGCATCATGGCCGTGACTGCCGTATTCGACACCAAGAGCGAAAGAATGCAACTCACCAGCCCCAGTGCGAGCAGGAGCATGGCAGGGGATTTATTGGCCCAGCGTTTGCTTAGAATGAAGTAGGCAAACCGCTGCCCGAGACCCGTCAGGTCCATGGCTTTAGCGAGAAGGAAAGAGCCGATGAACAGCGGGATGATGGGATCGCCATAAGCGGCGTAGGCATCCTTCTCCGGTATTTGGCCGAGAAGCACGAGCAGTGAAGTGCTGAGCAGCGCAGTCACCGCCAGCGGCAGCAGTTCCGTTATCCAGAGTGCAACCGTCATGGCAAAGACCGCGCCGACGATCGCTTTCTCGTGGCCAAGCCCTCCAAGAAGCGCATAGACAAGCACGAATGCGGCTAAGGGCACGAGAAAGCGCAAGGCTGCGCCGAGTTTGCTTTGTTGCGTCATGTCCAGAAGTCGAAGCGTGAATGGCGGGCTTCGTGCCCGCCATTGTAGCTCGCTTAAGGGCTAAGCGTAACGGTCGCTCTTGCGGTAGCAGGAGCCGTCTTGGCTGTAACGGTTGCATCGGTCTGAACCGCGACACCCGTGTAGGTGGCTATGAAAGTTGCCTGAGTCGCCCCTGCCGGCACCGTCACGGACGGCGGCACCACCAGTGCTGATCGGTTGGAGGTCAAGATCACTCGCTTCCCTCCTACCGGAGCCGGCCGAGTCAGCGTGACCGTTCCCTCCACATCGCCCGAGACCTCGATGAAGTTCGGGTTCAGCGTTAGTTGCCGCACGATGATGGGCACGGCGACTCCCAGGAGGGCAGGGTCTCGGCGGGCGACAGTGAGGACGCTTCCGTCGGATGAGAACGCCAACTTCTCATAGCCCCAGCCCACATGCTCGTTGTCATAGCTCGCCAGCAGGTTTCCGGTGCTGGTCTGGTAGTAGGCGAAGTTGCCGGTGAACCGCGGCTCGCCTGGCGCACCGGTGTTGACGACTGTCGTTGCCATCGCGAGGATGTCGCCATCCCAATCCACGGCCCAAGCTTTGTGGTTGGTCCCGGTGCCGGGAGCGAGAGTGATTCTCGTGATGTTGCGGAGCAGGACTGGCACGTCGCCCGAGATGTCGTAGATCTTGGTTCCCTGCTGGTCACCGGAGTTCTCGTAACCGACATAGAGCAAGTTGTTCGTCGAGACCTGCAGGAATCGCACGAATCCGCCCGCTCCCGCGACGACCACCGTCTTCTTGATGCCCGTCACATAGTCCGTCTGCATCATCGATCGCGGATCGGCGGCCACCGTGTAGGCTCGATTGCCGCTCACGTCGACAGTGATCAGCTTGGATGTGACAACCACCTTGTCTGCAATGGTGCTAAATGCTCCCCCTCCCGTTTGGTTGTAAGCGCGGAGGCGGTCTGCGGTGCACGAGACGGAGAAATCGTCGTTGTCGTGAAACGCGGCTGAGACTCCGCTGTGCGCTATGGATCCATACGTAGTGAAGCTGCCCGTGTCGAACACCGTCTTGGCGTTCAGGATGAGCTGCGTGCCGGTCCAGTTGAAAGCCAGGCGCTGGTCGTAGTCGTCGTCCAGGTCCTGCGTGATCGTAATCGCCGCGCTTGCAAGGCTCTCTCCGGTCAAGGCGTTGCGGATATCAAGATTTGGGTTCCAGCTTTGCCCCGAAGCGGTTACCATGAGCTGCGCGTTGTAGTCGAAGTTGTTAAGAATGGCGCTGGTCAGGTGGCGCGGCGTGTAGTAAAGCGTGGTGATGTGCGTCAGGAACGTCATCGTGTTCGAAAAAGTTTCGAACCCATAGATGTCGCCCCGAATAGGGTCAATGCCGGTCGATTGTCCGGAGGCCACGTAAACTCGATTGTTGGTTGGAGAGCCGACCAGGAACGGGTAGGCCGTCGAGGACCAACCTAGGTCGAAGCCGCCGTAGTCAAACCCCGTTGTGGTCTTGAACATCTGAGCGATAAACGCCGTACCGGTGAATAACGGGATCAAGACGCGGGTGCCGTTTGCGGCGAGCGTGAAGACTCCGCCGTTGTAGCCGGTCAAGTTGATAGGCTTGCTGTAAACGATGGCACCGGTGTCGAGGTCGATGCATCGCATTCTTCCGGTAAGCCCGGAGCCGAAAAGGCCGATTGCCTGCTCACCGTCCGGGGTGACTTCGAAGTGTGGGTAGGTGATCAGTGAGCGGTCGGCGATGAGCGCTCCGGTGGTGGCCGAGTAGGTATCGGGACCGTTATTCACGACGACCTGGGAATTGTCCGGGCTAATGTGCAGGTCGTTGTTGCCTGGCGCCCACGCGGTGAACCGATCCGTGTTCGTGACCAGGTCTCTAACCATCAGGTTCGAGCCGGCGCTGTAGATGAGGCAAGCTACCATGGAAGCGTCTTCGGCTACGTCCATCGCGAGGATATTTCCAGCGGTGTCAAATTCGTGCCGAAAGTCCAAGCCCTCTGCGGTGCAGGAATAGACGCTGCTCGCATACGAGATGTAGAGCCGAGCGCTGGGGCCGGACGTAAACTCGGCACCGCTCACGGCAGCGTTGCGGCTGAAGCCGATCGTCTGAATGAGCTGCCAAGTCGACGTGCGGTAAATCTTGACGTCGTACTGGGAAACGGTTGCCATGTAGGCTCCGTTGCTCGAAAAGCTGGCGTCAGTGCCTTTGGCTCCGACGGTTTGCCAGAGCACTGGAAGACGCTGGGCCATGCCTAGAGAGGCGAGGGCGAGGATGAAAACGAGGACGAAGCAGCGCGACAGAGGCTGCAGAGACTTTCGCATAGAACCATCTTGCGCTTTGCCTGGCATCTTCACCAGTAGACACTCCGAAACCTCGTGAATTTGCCAGGGCCTTTTGCGGGACTATGCATCTTCATATCTTTGCAGCAGCTCCGGCCACGTGCCACCCTCGATGGCTGCCCGGACCTCCCGCATAAGCCTCGCGTAGAAGGCGAGGTTGTGGAGGGTTGCGAGGCGGGCTCCTAGCGGTTCTCCGGCTTTGAACAGGTGCCGGAGATACGCTGCGGAGTAGCGCTCCGTGAAGACGCTCTTCGGATCGTGGGGGCCGTTGTGTTCGGACCATCTTGCTCCCGCGGCGTTGACTCTTCCATCGAGCGTGTAGAGCGTTGTGTGCCGGGCCATTCTTGTTGGGAGGACGCAGTCGAACATGTCGATCCCGCTTGCCACTGCGTGGAGGATATCTTTCGGATGGCCGACTCCCATGAGGTACCTCGGCTTGTCCGCTGGCAGCAAAGGGGCCGTGTGGGCGACGACTGGGTATTGAAGCTCTGTGGGCTCCCCGACGCTTACGCCCCCGATCGCGAAGCCGTCGAAGGGGAGTTCGGCCAGGGTCTGGGCGCTTTCCGTGCGCAGGTCCGTGTGGATTCCGCCCTGCACGATCCCGAAGACCGCTTGCCCATCTCTTTTCGCGGCAAGGTTTCTTGGAGCCCAGCGGTGGGTCATTTGCATGGCCTCGGCGGCCTCGTCCCTGGTGCAGGGGTAGGGCGGGCACACGTCTAGCGACATACTGATGTCGACGCCGAGCTGCGCTTGGATCTGGATCGCTCTCTCGGGGGAGAGGTGGTGCATAGAGCCGTCCAGGTGAGACTTGAAGGTGACGCCCTCCTCGGCGATGGTGCGGATGTTGCTGAGCGACATGACCTGATAGCCGCCGGAGTCGGTGAGGATTGCGCCCTTCCAGCTCATGAACTCGTGCAGGCCTCCCATCCGCTCGATGAGGTCGGCTCCGGGCCTCAGCGAGAGGTGGTAGGTGTTGGAAAGGATCTGCTCGAAGCCGAGCTGCTCAAGGTCTTCTGAGCCGACTGTCTTTACGGTTGCCTGGGTGCCGACGGGCATGAAGAAGGGCGTTTCGACCGTGCCGTGGGGTGTATGGAGTCGGCCCCGTCGTGCGCCCGTGTGCGGGCACGTGCTAAGGAGCTCGTAACGGACGGAGGGCACATAGGGATTATGGAGTCACGCTCAGGTCTCCTGCGAAAGGGCATACGCACCTTCGATCCGTTCGGCCATTTTCTGCACGGTGTACTCGGCCCGATGCAGTTCTTTGCCGTTGCGGCCCATCTCTCGGGTGGCGGTTTTGTCTACGGCTAGCTGCTCGAGCTTTGAGGCTAATTCCGCTGGATTCGACTTTTCGAAGAGGAAGCCGTTGACTCCATCCGAGACGATCTCGGGCAGCCCCCCTACGTTGCTCACGACGAGCGGCTTCCCTAGCGACATCGCCTCCAACGCCGCATAAGGAAACGCCTCTTCCCATTGGCTGGGGATGACGATAGCGTCCATGGCGGCCATGTGCTCAGCCACGTCGGTGACGAAACCATGGAAGACCGCGTTCTTGGGAGCATGCGCCTTCAGCTCCTCCTCCATTGGTCCGGAGCCGTAGATGTGGCCGGTGACGGTCGGGCAGGCGGCGAGGGCTTTGAAGAAGATGGGCAGGCCCTTTTCGGGCACCAGGCGGCCGAAGGTGCCGACGTGGAAGCCTTCTCCCAGATCGATCGTGCTTTTGGAGATAAGTGCGGCGCAGCCCGCTTTCGCGACGATCATCTTCTCGGCGGGGATTCCGGAGCAGAGAAGCTTTCTCTGAACGGCCTCAGAGACCGGGATGATCGTGTCGAAGAGGGAGCCGTAGAGCTTGGCCTTGGCGGCGGACCAGGGGAGCGCGACGTGGCGCGTAAGCACCGTCTTCGGCTGCTTGCGGAGGCGTGCGGCGAGGCCGGCGACGAGGAAATCGGGGTTGAAATGGACGTGAACGACGTCGAACCGGTGCTCTCGGAACAGGCGCAGGTAGGCGGACATCGCGTTTAAGTCATGCTTGCCTTTGGAGGCGATGTGCCGCGGATCGACCGAGTGCTTGCTCAGCGGAGAGTCGGGTGGACACGTAACTAACACCTCATGCTTCCGCTCGCGAAGCCCTGCTTGCAGGTACGAGACATAACGCTCGATGCCGCCCCAGTCGAAGAGGCCGGAGCCGACTTGGAGGATCTTCATCTGCGAGGAGCCTCACGGGTCAGGAGGTAAGGCGGTAAGGCGGTAAGGACTCGGGGCGGAGACGCGAGACGTGAGGAGTGGGATGGAAAACGCGGCCGTGTCCTT
>JBGGMI010000005.1:0-7217 GCA_041288075.1 Fimbriimonas sp. | reverse complement strand
GAGGAAGAGATGCCTTCACGGATGAAGGCACTACTTCTTACTTCTTTCCTTCTGCCGCAGCCTGGCTTTCGCTGCGGATATCGATCTTCCACTCGGTTAGTCGCGCGGCTAATCGGACGTTCTGACCACCTTTGCCGATGGCCAGCGAAAGCTGGTTATCGGGCACTACCGCATAAGCACTGTGTTCGGCTTCGTTCAGCTTCAGGCTATTGACCTTGGCCGGCGAAAGGGCGTCGGTGATAAACGTCTTCGGATCCTCGTGATAGGGCACCACGTCGATCTTTTCGCCGTAGAGCTCGTCCACGATGGCCTGAACGCGTGCGCCGCGGGGACCGATGCAGGCTCCGATCGGGTCGACGCGCTCGTCGTTGCTGTAGACCGCCACCTTGCTGCGCTGCCCCGGCTCGCGGGCGACGCTCTTGATGATGACGATCTCCTGCTCGATCTCCGGGACTTCTAGCTCGAACAGCTTGCGGAGGAGGTTCGGGTGGGTTCGACTTACGATGACTCTTAGCCTTCGCTGTGAGTCGTCGACCTTATAGACATAAACTTTGAGTCGGTCGTTGGGGCGGTACGGCTCGGTTGGAACCTGTTCCCTTCGCGGCAGCTCGGCTTCCACGCGGTTGACCTGGATGTACACGCTCTGGCCGTCTTTTCGAGTGACGGTCCCGGTGACGAGGTCGCCAAGCTTCTCGTGGAAGACGTCCTGGATGCGACGGACTTCGGCTTCTCGCAGCTTCTGCGAGAGAACCTGTTTGGCGGTCTGCGCGGCGATACGGCCGAATCTGTTCGGATCGACTTCGACAGAGACGTAGTCGCCAACTTCGGCATCTGGCTTTTTGCGTCTGGCTTCGAGAAGGCTGAGCTGGACGCTGGGGTCGGAGACGATGCCCACGACTTCCTTTTCAACGCTCGCCGCCCAGCCCTTGACGGGGTCGAGCTTGACGAAAACTTCACCTTGGGCGTTGACGAAGCGCTTGTAGGCGACTGCCAGCGCGTCTTCGAGTTCTCGCTGGAGGTCCTCCAGCGGCAGGTCTCGTTCCTGAGCGATTTGATTGAGCTGCTGCAGAATATCCATCGCTTGTATTTCCCTCTTTTGAGTTACCCCGGCTACAAAAAAAGGCGGCCTAAGCCACCTGTCGGGGGTCGCTCTTGATTTGTTAGTGAAAGTATAACACCATTAGAATGCCAAATACCAGCCTCTACACCGTCTTCGTCCGCAGCCTCGAATGCTATGCCTACCACGGCGTTCCGGCCGAGGAGCGGGTTCTCGGGCACCGCTACGTGATCGACGTGGAGATGGAAGTCGAGGGTCGCGCAGACTCTACGGACAAGGTTTCGGACTCGGTGGACTACAGCGCCGCCGCGAAGCTGGTGGAGAGTGTGGTGAAGGACGAGCAGTGTCATACAATCGAACGACTCGCGGCGATGATCGCGGATTCTTTGCTGGACGAGTTTCCGTTTGTGACGGAGGTATCGGTGTCGGTTGAGAAGCCGTTGCCGCCTATGCCGCTCATTGCGGAGGCGGCCGGAGTGCGAATTGTGAAGCAGAGGTAGGTTCTATGACGTACCTGTCGGATGACTTTTTTGCGTTCCTGAGTGAGCTGCGGGAGAACAATTCTCGGGAGTGGTTTGAGGCTAATCGGAAGCGCTATGAGAAGAGCGTTAAGAAGCCGTTTTCCTCACTCGTGGGGGAGTTGATTGGGCGGATTCGGGCGGATGATCCGGCGGTGCAGATCGAGGCGAAGGATGCGATCTTTCGGATCAATCGGGATACGCGGTTTTCGAAGAACAAGGTGCCTTACAAGGCGTACGTGTACGCGAACATCTCGCCGTTTGGGACGAAGAACAAGGCATATCCGGGGTTCTATATGAACTTGTCGCCGGAGCAGGTTTATGTTGGGGGTGGGGCTTATATGCTGGAGCCGGTGGAGGTGCTGCGGGTTCGGCAATACATTGCTGGACGGCTGGACGAGTTTGGGTCGTTGGCTTCGGCTCCTTCCTTTGTGAAGCTCTATGGCGGGGTTCAAGGGCAGACTTCGAAGACGGTGCCGGCGGAGATTCGTGAGGCTGCGGCGAAGCAACCGCTGTTGTTTGGGAAGCAGTTCTTCTATATGGCGGCATTGGAGCCTTCGGTGGCGCTGTCGGAGGACTTGCCGGATGTCTTGATGGACCGTTATTTTGCAGCGAAGCCGATGAGCGTGTTTTTGCGGGAGGCGCTTCGGAGCGGGTCTTAGGGCAACGCTGGGCCGGACGCAGGCACAAGCCATCCTGCGGCTACAGGCTCCACGTCGTGCATCTCAGATGTAGAATCTGCGCGTGATCAATGAAGAGAGGTTGGTTCGGCTGTTTTTGGACCTTATCCAGATCGATGCTCCTTCGCTTGGGGAGCGGGAGTGTGTGGCTTGGACTAAGCAGTATCTGCTGGACCAGGGGCTGGAGGTTTATGAGGACAACGCAGGCGAGAAGATTGGGGGGAATGGGAATAACCTGATCGTCTGGCTGCGGGGCGAGCTGCCGGACGCTCCTCGGATTTTTCTTTCGGCTCACTTTGACACAGTGGAGCCGACGGCAGGCTTGGTGGTCGAGGAGCGGGATGGGGTGTTTTACAGCGCTTCCGATACCATCCTAGGGGCTGACGACAAGGGCGGGATGGCTCCGGCGATCGAAGCTGTCTTGGCTCTGCGAGAGTCGGGGGAGCCTCATGGGGATATCTGCTTGCTGCTTTCCGTGGCGGAGGAGATCGGCCTCAAGGGAGCCGCGGCGGTGGAGCTGGACGATCTCAATCTCGATTTCGGCTATGTGCTCGATACGGGACCTCCTGTTGGCACCTTTGTGACCCGCACGGCGACTCACGACAAGATCGAGGTGACGATCCATGGCGTTCCCGCGCACTCCGGCAAGGATCCGGAGAAGGGGATCAATGCGATTCAGGTGGCGGCGGATGCGATCAGCCAAATGAAGATCGGGCGGATTGGGCCGGAGACCACGGCGAACCTGGGGATTATCTCGGGCGGCACGGCGGTGAACGTGGTGTGTCCCGAGGTGAAGATCCGTGGCGAGGCTCGGAGCACGAGTGTCGAGGAACTCGACAAGCAGTCGGGGCATATGATTCAGTGCTTTGAGGCGGCGGCGGCGAAGTGGAACACCACGGTCGAGGTCGTGCATGAGCGGCATTACAGCGCGTACAGCATCGATGAGAACGAGCCGGTAGTGAAGCTGGCACAGGAGGCTAGCCGTGCGCTGGGCTTCGAGCCGACTCTGCGGACCACGCTCGGGGGAAGCGATGCGAATATCTACAACGCGAAGGGACTTCCCTGCATCGTGCTGGCGACGGGGATGGACAATATCCACACCCACGACGAGCTGATCTCGCGGCAGAACTTGATCGATACGGCGAGGTTAACGTTGGAATTGCTGAAGCGGGCGCCAAGCTACTCGAGCGTTTGAGACGATCGCCAGCACATGGCCCGCGATAATGGCGAGGCAGTGGAGCGCGAAGTAGCTCTTGAGCTCCTGGCTTGTTTCGGGGCTCATCACGCCATTGCCCATCCAAAAGGACAAGCTGATTCCAGCGGAGGTGCAGACGATGACCACGGCTCCCAGGCCGAGGCTCAGCGTTCGATAGAGGCTGTTGCGACCCATGAGCGCGCCGATAATCACTGACGCGGCAAATACGGCAATCAGCATCGGCTTTCTGCCGAGCGCGATAAACGTCGTGGCGTAAATGTCGAGGAGGGCGAGGGCGGAAAGAATCAGCGCTACCCGCGTGGGCACGCCATTCTTCTTCGGCGACTTCCGTACATAGCGAGCACTGCGCAGAAGATTCATGTTTCGAAGTTGGTGCAAATGACCCCAAGTCGCTGAGCAAATGTTCCCGCTTTTTGCAGGTGTCCTCTAAGTACGTTCCACGTCGGCACAAAGACCCGGGGAAAAACTTTTCTGTGTCCTCACTTTGGGTTAGTTGCGGCCGGAGGTTGGCTGGCGGTTTACACAATAGAGAATGCCGGAGCAAGCGGCTCTGCCCACAAGCGGAAACGTCTTGGGTCAACCGCCGCCCGGCTTTTTTTGTGAGGGATGACGGGGTGAGTGGGGTGACTGGGAACGGCCAGATGAATAATCGGAGCGTCGTGATGACAAAGCGGCTAAAATAGAGACGTACAGGAATTCGCCCGCAGGGGGAGCCAATGATGGCTGAGAGTTATCGGTGGAAGTGCCGATAAGACCCTAAACACCTGATCCGGTTAGTACCGGCGGAGGGATCGCGGAGAGGCCTCCGCACGGGGACCGCTTTCGCAAGACGATGGCGGCTCTTTGTATCTGGAGGCACTGTTTTTATGAATTTCCGAAAAGGTTTTACGCTCATCGAGCTCCTCGTCGTCATTGCGATTATCGCGATCCTGGCGGCCATCCTCTTCCCTGTGTTCGCTCGCGCCAAGGAGGCAGCCAAGCAGACGGCGTGTTTGAGCAATGCGCGGCAAATCGGCATCGCCAACTCCATGTACGTGCAGGATAGCGATGGGATGTATCCAATCCATTACGCCTACAACAGCCAGCCTCGGGCGGGACAGCCGGGGCATAAGGGGGTGGAGGTGCTGCTTGGACCCTATGTGAAGAACGGCTCGAACGGCCTGATGGAAATTTTCAAGTGTCCGATGGATACAGGGGGCCCCTACCTTGCCCAGGATGTGCCAGGGTCGAACTCCTATTGGAACGCGTACGGCAGCAGCTATCGGTTCACGAAGTGCATGTTCTCAGTGGTCGCGGGAGAGTCGAGCAGTAACAACGAGCTGCGGGATTATACGGCGTTGGTTTCGGAGTCGGCTGTGCAGTTCCCCGCCGAGAGTCGGATCATGCGCGACGAGATGATGGCGGCATTTGATACCTCGCTCGTGCCGGGCGCATGCGACAAATACGGCTACGACTGCCCGGCTCCGTGGAACTACTTCCGGCGCTGGCACTCGAATGGCGGCACTCTGATCTTTGCCGACAGCCATGCGAAATTCGTGACCGGCGAAGGCGGGTTTGACAACTCCATCGTTCATCCGGACGGGCACCGTTCGGGCGAGGCGCATCAGACAGATGGCTCTTGGTATTGGGCCTGCGATTAGTCCCGAAAAATACCTCTGCGAATGATCAGCAGGGGTGATTGCAGGAACCAGCGAACGGTTTGCAAAGCCTAGTTATGTGCCGGTAGCAGCGACATCACGTTCGCAAGACGCTGCCAAACCTAGGAGAACACAATGGGAAACACTATCTACGCTTCGTTCGCTGATCCGTCCAACGCAGAAAAGGCCGCAGGCGCCCTTCTCGACCACGGCGTGCGCGCTGAGGACCTGAGCATCGTTAGCAGCCACACCGATGCCAGCGGACATACCACGACCACCACGAGTGGCGTTTCGCGGACGAGCGGCGACAACGACAACGATGTCAAGAACACCGCCGATGCAGGCATGGGCTACATGGCTGCGGCTGGCGACAAGGTTCAAGAGTGGGGCGCACGCGGCATGGCCGGCGTAAACGATGCCCTTGGAAACGATTCAGGCGAAGCCAAATGGGAGGCTGAGGCCAACCGCCAAAACGACTCGGCTGAGCAGAATGTGAGCCAGGCAGGCGGTCAGTTCAACAACGCCGTCGATCAGCCGGGCACGGGTGGCTACAGCAGCACGACCGGGACTTCTTCCTACAGCGCTTCGAAAGAGAACGATGTGAAGAACGCCGGAGACTCCGCGATGGGCGTGGCCGCCGGTGCTGGCGACAAGGTTCAGGAGTGGGGCGCACGCACCATGGCGGGCGTTAACGACGCTCTCGGAAACGAATCTGGCGAAGCCAAGTGGGAGGCCGAGGCGAAGCGACAGAACGATTCGGCCGACCAGAACTTCGGAGCCGCCAAGTCGGAAGCTAAGGATGCCGTCGACATGGATCGATCGGGTAGCACCTCGTCTTATTCGAGCACGAGCAGCACGACCAGCACCAGCAGCACCGACAACAGCGACAGCACCGAGAATGCGGCCAAGCACGGCATCTCCACGACGACGGCCGCGGACGCAGGCGCAGGCGCAATTAAGGGCGCTGGTTGGGGACTTGGAATCGGCGCGGTTGCGGCACTTGCATCGCTGATGATTCCGGGAGTCGGCATCGTTCTGGGCGGCGGCGCACTCGCGGCAGCTCTTGGCGGCGTTGCGGCGGCAACCGGTGCCGGCGCTGCGGCTGGAGCAGTTACGGGCTACCTGAAGGATCAGGGCGTCGAGGCTCACGTTGCGGAGACTTACGAGCAGACCGTCCAGGGCGGCGGCGCGATTCTCGCGGTCAACGCACCTTCAGGCAACTGCAGCCGCGAAGAGATCATGGAGACGCTAACCAAGTACGGCGCAGCGAACTTGAACGCCTACGAGGCACGCACCAGCAGCGGCGGCTACGTAGCGTAACCTACCTAAATGCTCTCACCCGCCGAAGAATGGTTTAAAAGCCGCGGGTGGGAGCCTTTTGAGTTTCAGAGGGAGGTCTGGCGGGCATATCTCGCCGGCCACTCTGGGCTCATCCACTCAGCCACCGGCACCGGCAAGACGCTTGGGGCCTGGTTCGGACCCGTTCTCGACTGGCTAAACGGCTCGCAGAGTGATGGGATCCAGGTGCTCTGGATCACGCCCCTTCGCGCTCTTGCGGCCGATACGGCTGCTTCCCTGCAGATGCCTCTAGAGGAGCTCGGGGTTCCGTGGGTGGTCGAGATGCGGACGGGCGATACCTCTGCGGCGATGAAGGCTCGGCAGAAGAAGAAGCTGCCCGCTGCACTGGTAACTACGCCCGAGAGTTTGACGCTGATGCTCAGCTATGAGGGTTGGCGCGAAACGTTCTCCAGCCTGAAATGCATCGTGGTGGACGAGTGGCATGAGCTGATGTCCACCAAGCGAGGCGTGCAGACCGAGTTGGCATTGGCCCGATTGCGCACAGCGAGCCCGCAGACTCGCATATGGGGCGTTTCGGCGACTTTGGGGAACCTTCCGGATGCTTTGGCGACGCTGTTGGGGGTCGATTCTCATGCGTCCCGATCGGGGGTGCTGGTTCAGGGGGATGTGGCGAAGGAGATCATCGTCGACTCGTTGGTCCCGGAGTCGGTCGAGCGGTTTTCTTGGGCGGGGCATGTTGGGAAGCAGATGGTGCCGGCCGTTTGCGATGCGATCGCGGAGGGTGGGACTTGCCTGGTGTTCACCAACGTT
>JBGGMI010000004.1:0-34994 GCA_041288075.1 Fimbriimonas sp. | reverse complement strand
CAACCGAATCACCGCCGTGCTGAAGAAGTACGGCGAGTCGTTCACCGTCGGAGGCACCCCCGCCAAAGGCATCTTCCGCCCCCTCCCCCTGGAGAAGGCCAAGACCTACCTAACCGACACCGAGTTCTCCGCCGCCGCCCGGCCCATGTGGCTCGCCTACGTATCCTACGACGACCCCTCGACGGTTGCGGCTTCGATTAGCTGGAACAGCCTTACGCTTGCTGTGAAGCGAGTCGTGGAGCTACGAGTCCAAGGCACCGTGGTTGGCAAGATTATCGTGGCGGCTAGTTGATGAATGGGGTGAAAGGGGTGACGGGGGTGACTGGGGTGAGCCGGAGGGGAAGGGCTTAGAACCTCAACTCACCCCGTTCACCCCGTTCACCCCGTTCACCCCGTTCACCCCATTCACCCCCTTCACCCCAGTCATCCCGACTAAACTAAGCCCGTGGGCAACACTTTCGGGCGCGCGTTTCGAGTCACGACCTTTGGCGAATCGCACGGCCCTGCCGTCGGAGTCATCGTCGACGGCTGCCCCCCCAGGCTCCCCATCACCCTCGAGGACATCCAAAAAGAGCTCGACCGCCGCCGCCCCGGCCAATCCTCCATCGTCACCCAACGCAAGGAATCCGACACCGTCGAGATCCTCAGCGGCATCCAGGACGGCCAAACCCTCGGCACCCCCATCGCGATGATGGTCCGCAACGAAGACCAGCGCTCCCGCGACTACGAGGAGATGCGGCTCAAATACCGCCCCTCCCACGCCGACTTCGCCTACGACCAGAAATACGGCATTAGAGCCGTCGAAGGAGGCGGACGAGCCTCCGCGAGAGAGACCGTCGGAAGAGTCGCCGCCGGAGCCATCGCCAAACAGCTCCTCGCCAAGCAAGGCGTGGAGATCATCGCCTGGGTCGAAAAAGTCCACAAGCTCATCGCCACCATCAACTCCAACGAAGTCACCCAAGAACAAGTCGAATCCAACATAGTCCGCTGCCCCGACCCAGCCATGGCCCAACAAATGATCGAGCACATCGAGGCGATCAGAAAGGACGGCGACAGCATCGGCGGAGTAGTCGGCTGCGTAGCCCGCGGAGTGCCGAGCGGCTGGGGGGAGCCAGTCTTCGACAAGCTCGAGGCGGAGCTTGCGAAGGCACTGCTTTCTTTGCCTGCTTGCAAAGGGTTCGAGATTGGCGGCGGCTTTGCGATGACCGACCTGAAGGGTTCTGAGGCGAACGACGAATTCTTCGCGGAAGCTGCAGTGGACGAATGGTTGAAGCCGAGGGTTCAGACGTTTTCAAACAACAGCGGCGGCGTGCAAGGCGGCATCTCCAACGGCATGCCGATTGTCGTGAGAGCAGCTTTTAAGCCCACGGCAACCATCCTAAAAGAACAACGGACCGTGACGGTGGATCACGTGAACACGACTTTGAAAGGCAGAGGAAGACACGACCCTTGCGTGTTGCCCCGAGCAGTTCCAATCGTTGAAGCAATGGTCGCTCTCGTCCTCGCTGATCACTGTCTCAGGCAAGCCGCATTGAGAGACATATAGGACCTATAAGACTTATACGACCTATAAACCGGCTGTTCACTACCGTTTGAACATTGCAGCAGGGCAGCAAGTCCAACATCCTGGGTAGCGCATGTCGCTGCCTGACAGGAGCAGTGAACTTACAATGAAAGGGCTTAGAACTTACACGACGATGGCGATTGCGGCGGCCTTCGCCGGAATTGCCGGAGCGCAAGGAATTTCCGTCTACGTCAACGGCGATCCGGTGCAATTCACCGGTTCTCGCCCACAACAAATCCAGGGCCGAGTCATGGTCCCACTCCGCGGAGTGATGGAGAAGCTGGGCGCATACGTCAGCTATCTCAAAGAAACCCGAACGGTCATCGCCACCAAGGGCGACGTCGACATGCAAATGCGAATCGGTGAAAGCTTCGCATTGGTCAACGGCCGGCGAACCGCCCTCGATGTCCCGGCGCAGATCTACGGAGCCTCCACAATGGTTCCGCTCAGGTTCATGAGCGAGGCGCTGGGGGCACAAGTCCTTTGGGATGCGCCGGCGATGGCCGTGAGAATCCAGACGAGCGGCACAACTCCTGTGGTGAACCCACCCGTCAACCCACCCGTCAACCCACCACCCGTCGCACCCCCTGTCCTGAGCCTTACCCGTTTTGATAGCGACGCCAGCGGCTTTAGCCAGGCCGGCGATCGTGTCACCTTCACCCTCGAAGGCACTCCGGGCGGGCAGGCGGTGATGCAGATACCAGGCTTCACCGAGCAAATCACAATGGCGGAGGTCTCGCCTGGTCGCTATCAGGCGATCGTCACCATCCCGCAAAACGCAATGACAATCAGAAGCGCCAAAGCCGTTGCAAGACTAAGAGTCGGCGACAAAGAGCAGGCGATACAGTCGCGCCGGAACTTCCTTGTCGACACCCAAGCCCCGGTGCTTCGCGAGCCGTTCCCTCAGGTGAACAGCCGCATTACCAACGCGCAGCCAAACATCACCATCGAACTCGAAGACCTCGACGGCAGCGGCATCGATCAGAACAACGTCCGAATGTGGCTCGACGACCGAGACATCACTCGCGACGCAACGATCACCGGAAGCGCTGTCTTTTTCCGGCCGACAACGGCACTCGCTCCCGGTGAGCACTCGGTCCGCGTCATCGCCAGAGACAAAGCCGGCAACCAGACCCAACGCGACTGGAGATTCACAGTCGGTGGAAGCCGCACTGTGGCCGAGCGCATTACGCACAACGGTGCACGGAATTTGCGGCCAGGACAGGTCGTGAAGTTCACCGTTCGCGGCGAGCCCGGTTCATCGGTTACGTACAACATCGGCGACAAAATCATGAACCTTCCGACGAAGGAAGTTAGCCCCGGCGTCTACGAAGGCGAATACACGGTCCGCCTGGAAGACGACCTCGCCGGCACCCCGGTGACGGCCCGGCTGAGAACGCAGAGCGGCGAGATCTACACGATCGATGCAGCCCAGCTCCTCGGCGAAATCGGACCGCCCATGCAGCCGACGTTCACTTCGCCCGACTCAAACACCCGAAGCATCAGCGGCAATGTCGTCAACTTCAAGGGCAAGGCGGGGCGACGCGCTAGAGTTAAAGTCACCGTCGACTACACCTCCACCCTCCTCGGCCTCTTCAAGTCCACGGGAACCATCGCCGAGCGAACGGTCTTCGCAGACGAGAATGGCAACTGGGAGACTGGCGACATCAATCTGAACGCCAACGGAACCGGTTCTGGCACGGTCTACACCGTGACGGCAGTTGCGGTTGGCAAGAATAACGTGCAGTCGGAACCGACGAAGCTGACGATTCAGCGGTAAGAGCGTAAGGGGGTAAGGCGGTAAGGGGGTAGGGACGGGAAGCCAACGCGGCCCTGTCCTTACCCCCCTTATCCGCCCTAAAAAACTTCCAAAATCTTTTCCAAATCTGGTTGACAAAACCGCATCTTCATTCCTACTAGAATGTGAACACATTCTTTGAGCTCATCAAGCCTGTCTGGGATCCGCACGCCGGACAACTCGAGTTCCTGCTGAACAACGCTCGCCTGAAGGTCCTCGCCTGTGGCCGCCGATGGGGCAAGACGGATGCTTGCGCGGCGCAGGTCGTCTCCACATTCGTCGAGAAGAAACCTACCAAGCACTTCCTCGTCGCTCCCACCATCGACCAGGCGAAGCTGCTCTTCAACCGCATCCTCGACCTCATCGACAAGATCTGCGACCTCCCGAACACCCCGTTCCCAGACCGCCCCAAGTTCAAGCTCTCGCCATTCCCGTGACTGAAGCTCGGTGACCACGAAGTCTCTGCCCGCTCTGGCCACTTGGCCAGAACGCTAAGAGGCAACGAGGCAACCCACATCGTCGTGGACGAAGCCGCGTTCGTCGATCCAAAGCTGATCGAAGAAACCCTCTGGCCAATGCTCGCGACAACCGACGGCCAGATGACCCTGATCTCCACCCCGAACGGCCACAACGCGTTCTGGAAGTTCTTCGACCGGGGCAAGAAGCAAGACGAAGAAGCTTGGAGCCGCCAGGCACCCTCGAGCGAGAGCCCCCGCGTTTCGCCCCGGTTCTTGGCCGCGCAAAAGGAGCTTGTTTCGGAGCGAGCCTTTGCGGTGGAGTACGAGGCGCAGTTCATGGACAGCGAAGGCGCCGTCTTCCG
Organism: Fimbriimonas sp.; assembly: GCA_041288075.1. Lineage (GTDB taxonomy): Bacteria > Armatimonadota > Fimbriimonadia > Fimbriimonadales > Fimbriimonadaceae > Fimbriimonas. The sequence goes on along the minus strand of JBGGMI010000004.1, from coordinate 30,812 downwards.
CTCCGAGGCCATCGACCAGTGCCTCACAACCGAAACGGAAGAGCACCGGGGACCTTATCTGATTGGCGTCGACTGGGCCAGGTACTCCGACTACACCGTCCTAATCGTCCTCTCCGGCACACGCGAAAGAGCCCGGCTCATCGAGATGAAGCGCATGACCAAGACCGGTTGGACCGAGCAGATCGACATCCTCGCCGACATCGTCGCCCGCTACCCTGGCGCAAGGATCCTCTGCGACGGCAACGCGGTGGGAGACAAGATGAACGATGACTTCCGAGCCGCCTGTCCAAAGGCATCGCTCGACGGCTTCGTCTTCACCGCGCAATCGAAGCCCAAGCTGATCGACAACCTGGTTGCCCTCATGGAGCGCGGCCGCCTTCTCATTCCGCCAGACCCGATCCTGCTCAAGGAGCTAAAGGCGTTCCACTGGATCAACGGGAAGCTGGAAGGGGCAAACGAGCACGACGACACGGTCATCGCGCTTGCGCTGGCCGCCCTCAACCTGCCCACGGAAAACTCCGGCGAAATTATGGTCGGCAAGACCCGCTCGTTCGGCTAAGGTCTGACCGCAAAGGAGTACGAGATGAGGTCGGTCTCGGGAAACCCGTCTTCCCCCCGCCCCCGGCAGATGCCCCGCATCTCCCCCCGATGGTAAGTGCCGTGGTTCACCACATGCTTGGCGATCTCGCTAAGCAGCCGACTGCCTGGTTCTCCCGTCGTGCGCCGATACTCGACGACCCTGTCTTCGCTCTTAAGCGCTTCGACCCAACCGTCGTGGATGCGCTGAAGCGTCGCATGGCTGAGCTCCGGCGTCGGCATCGCCGAAGGAGACGCCCCGCCAAACCGCAACAGCCAAATCTCCTGAGCCGCAAGAAGGTGCTGAAAGATAAGCGACTCAGGCTGAGGAAAGCCCTGACTCGCTAAGAAATCCAGCCAAAGCCGATTGGCCCAAAGATCATATCGAAACCCATCCACAAGCTCGTCCACACGAGAATTGTGACCCTTCAACAGCCCGTAGGCCCCGGTTGGTTCGTCCCGGGGCCATGCCGCTATCGATTCGCAACGGACAAACACACCAACATGAAAAACCTACTCTACAAACTCATGAAAAAGAGCCCCGCAAAGGAGCTCGCCCCGCAGCTCACCAACTGGCAACGCCAGGCCCTCGAACGCCCCGGCCCTGTCGCCGGCGGCCTTCCCTACTCCACCTACGCGGCCATGGAAGCCGACTCCATGATCCAGACCGCCCTCACCCTGAAGCGCCTCGGAGTAATGGCCGGCAACTGGAGCATCACGCCTGCCTCCAACACCAGTGAAGCCAAGCGCAACGCCAACTTCGTCGAGGAAGCCTTCGCCAAAATGGAAGGCTCCCCCGTCACCATCCTCGAACGCGCCATGGACGCCTTCAGCAAAGGGTGGAGCATCCAGGAGGCCGTCTACTTCCAGCAGGGAGAAAACTGGTGGCTCGCCGCCACCCGCCCCAAAGATCCTTCCCTCTTCGGGCTGAAGGTGGACAAGTTCGGCAAGATCGAGTCGTTGCACCTGGAAGTCCCGGGCGAAGACCCGCTCGACCTCCCGAAGAACAAGTTCATCGTCTACACCCACCGGGACGGATATGGCCGGGATAAGGGACGAAGCGACCTTGACGCCGCTTACCCGCACTTCACCGCTAAGACCACTCTGCTCGCCGCCTGGAAGCTCCACCTCGAACGCTTCGCCTCCCCCACCATGCTCGGCAGCTTCGCCTCCACCGTATCCGCCGCAGACCGAGACGCCGTCCTCAACGCGCTCCAGAACTTGGCGACCACGACCGCATTCGTCTACCCAAACGAGTTCGAGATCAACGCGATCAACGCCCAATCCGAAGCCTCAAAAGGCTACATGGAAGCCATCGAATTCCACAATCGAGAGATCGCAAGATCGATCCTCGGACAAACATTGACAACTGATGAGGGCCGAAGAGTAGGCTCGCTCGCCCTCGGCAAAGTCCACCTACAAGTCCTCATCCTCCAACTGGAAGCCATCCGAAGGGACCTCGCCGACCGCGTCATGACCGAACAAGTCATCCGCCCGCTCATCGAACTAAACTTCGGCCCGGAGAACATCCCAAGATTCGAGTTCGATCCAGTGCCGGTAGAAGCATTCCGGTCCGGAAGATTGGAGTGACCGCACCGCCACCAAGTGTGGAAAACTCAGCCAAAAACTGGAAGCATTCGCGGGAGACCTCCCGTCCTGAACTGCAGCGGAACCCGTAGTGCCTCCATCTCTGGAGGCATCTCCTCCGAACCCGAGGAGATGTCCTGGAACTGGGGCCATCGGGTCTGATTTTCTCATTTTCGGGGTGATTATGCGACCAGACAACCTTTTCCAGAACCAGGCGACCATTAAGGTCATCGGCGTCGGCGGCGGCGGATCGAATGCCGTTAATCGAATGATTCGCGAGGGCGTGGCGGGCGTGCATTTCGTCACGATGAACACCGACGCGCAGGCGCTCAATGAGAGCCTCGCTCCAACGGTGATCAAACTCGGCGGCGAGCTTACTCGTGGCCTTGGCGCGGGTGGCAACCCGGAAGTGGGTGAGGCTGCCGCGCGAGAGAGCGAGAAGGAGATCAAAGAGGTTCTGGATGGCTGCGACATGGTCTTCATCACCGCCGGTATGGGCGGGGGAACCGGTACAGGCGCCGCCCCCGTGGTCGCCGAGATGGCCCGTCGGATGGGAATTCTGACGATCGCAGTCATCACCAAGCCGTTCCTCTTCGAGGGGCCGAAGCGCAAGCGATTGGCTCAGGAAGGCGCGGACCGGCTGCGGACCAGCGTCGACACGATGATCACCGTTCCGAACGACCGGCTGCTGTCGGTGGTCGAGAAGAAGACGACCATGCAGCAGGCGTTCGCGGCCGCCGACGACGTGCTTCGACAAGGCGTGCAGGGCATCTCCGACATCATCTTGCTCCCCGGCATGATCAATGTGGACTTCGCGGATGTGCGCTCCGTGATGAGCAACGCGGGAATCGCTTTGATGGGCCTTGGCAAGGGAATCGGCGATCAGCGGGCCAGGATGGCTGCTCAGAACGCTGCCACTTCCCCGCTGCTGGAGACGAGCATCCAGGGGGCGAAGAAGCTGCTGGTCAACGTCACCGCCGGTCCAGACTTCAGCATCGGCGAGGCGCACGAGGCGATGGAGTACATCCTTCAATTCACCGACGCCGAGGACGCGGACATCATCATGGGCCACGTGATGCGGGAGAACGAGAACAACGAGGTCGTCATCACGCTGCTCGCCGCAGGCATGGATGCGAATGCGCGGACGGCGGCTTATACGAACAGCGAAGTGTTCATTCAGCCTTCGTATTCGCAGCCCGTGCAGCCACCGTCTACGCCGTATCAGGAGCCGATGGCGGTCGCCGGAACGCCGATCGGATTGGACGAGATCGATCTGGATATTCCGACCTTCCTTCGCAGACAGAAAGGGGTCTAGATGGTTTCGAGTTTCGAGTTTTGAGTTTCGAATTGGGACAACCACTCGAAACTCGAAACTCGTAACCCCAAGAGTCCCGGCGATGTTCGGGAGTTGACTGGTCCAACGCTAGCCCCGCTCTTATGAGCGGGGCATTTTTACGCGTAGTGCCTCCATCCGTGGAGGCATCTCCTCCGGAATGACGCCGTGGTTTCCGGAGGAGATGCCTTCAGGGATGAAGGCACTACGTATACTTATCCCTATGGCCGCCGACCGTTACCTCGACCCGCACGAGTTGCAGGCGTTTCGGGTCGCGGGCAGTATCAAGCCGAGGGTGCAGATTGGAGATGAGTTCACGATCATTGCCGCACAATTCAAGCGAGTGTTTCCCCTCAGCAAGCCGGGTGAGTACATCTCGATTCAGGACGGGGCCGGGAAAGAAGTGGGCATTCTGCGCACCGTCGAGGGTCTCGACAAAGAATCTTCTGAACTGATTGCAGAAGAGCTCGACAGGCGCTACTTTACGCCCAAGATCGAGGGGATCGAGCATTTGAAGCAGGAGGCTGGGATGTGGCACTTCGTGGTCCGAACCCAACGCGGCCCCACCGAGTTTTACGTGCGCAACTGGCGCGATAGCGGGTTTGAGATCACCCCGAATCGGTGGCAGATCCACAGTGTGGATGGCGGACGTTTCGATATTCCAAACCTGGAGGCTCTGGATGCCCGAAGTCGCAACCTTATGCTCCAACTTCTATAACGGCCTCCTCGACCTGGTCTACCCACCAAAGTGCCCTCTGTGCGGCCTTCTGTCACCCGAAGCGCCATGCGTCGCGTGCCAGGGTGAAATGCTCCCGCTGCAGATGCCGGTGACGCACGAACGAGAGGGTCAGCTCGCCTTCAAAGCGGCGCTTTACGAATACACCGGACGCGCGGGGCAGGCGGTGAGGCGGCTCAAATACGCCCGATCAACTGCTCTTTCGTCGTTCATGGCTTCAACCATGGCAGTGGGCGCTGAGCGCCTCGGTCTTGAGTTCGACGCCGCGGTTCCGGTTCCGATCCACTGGACGAGGTGGTGTGAGCGTGGCTTCAATCAAGCGGAGATTCTTGCCGCCGGGCTGCCCTCAGACAAGCAGATGCTCACGAGAATTCGAGCGACGAGACCGCAGGTCGGGCTCAATCGCGAGCAGCGCACGAAGAATCTCGATGGAGCTTTTCGGGCAAGCTTGGATTGTCGTGGTAGAGCGATCCTGTTGATCGACGACGTCGTCACAAGCGGCCAGACGGCAAGAGAGTGCGCGAAGGCGCTGATGGAGGCGGGGGCGAAGGAAGTTGGCATTCTGGCTTTCTGCGGCGACCAGTCGCCCCAATACTAAGGAGCTAGCAGCGTATTCAGAAGCTGCGCCAGCCGATATCCTGCAGCCACCGAACGATGCGCGCACGCCGACTGGGCCGCGCGCAGATACCACCCATTGATCTCGCCGCCGTCTGGAAAGGCGTACGCCACATCCTTGGCCAGGAGAAGCCCCTCCTGCGCCCACACTTCCGGCCTCATCTGAGCTGGCCGGAACGGGCCTTTGGGCGGAATCGCGGCGATGAGGGAGACTGCCTGCACGCGGATTAGTCTCCGGTCAGCATCGTTCAGGGGGCGGTCGATTTGGGGAAACAGTCCGGCACCGCTGTCCCAGAGCGCGTGCAGGTTCTTCGGGGCTGTGTTCGTTTCCGGCCATTCGAGGAGCTTCACCGGGACGTCGTTTCCGCCACGATCTCCGTCCGGATGCTGTGGGTCGATCCTTGACGAGGCGTGCAGAGGTTGGTGCAGGTCGGCTGCGATGTGGATGAGAAACCGAAGGGCGTTGGCTCGCTCGGCGTCGGGCTTCGACCGATCCTTTAGGACCGCGCTAAACCGAGCCATGGCCGTAAGGGCATTCTCGGCTTCTGGCTTCTTGTCGGAAGGAGATCCATCCGCGCGGAAGTAGTTGTTGACATAGTGCCAGCCCCGAGACTCAGGCCGTTCCTGCGTCACATCGTCGGCCCAAACGGAGGCGGTGATGAAATCGTTGGCTTTCGGCGACGCTCCGACCATGAGGAGCCGCTGGGCTTCGGCTAGAACCGCGGGCCGTAGCCTCGATTGAGCAATGGAGGCGATCACCATGTGCCCCGTTCCGTTCCAGCCGAGGGATGCAGAAGCGAGGAGAAGGAGGCCACCACCAGCAATCGAACGCTTAATCACTTAAGGAAAGTACCGCAAGAAAAAGGGCCAGGCGAAGCTCGCCGGGCCCTTTCGATTGTGGTTTAGAGGCGCTTTACTGCCCGCTTCCCTTCCCGCTCGGGTCCTTGCTCTTGGCGAGCAGGCCGATGGCGGCTTCGACGGAAGCGTCCTTCGAGTTAGGGAGCCGGATGGCTGGGTCCTTCGCTTCGATGTCCGGGATCACTCCGTTGCCTTCCAGTCGGCGGCCACGGATAGTCACATAGTCGGACAGCGGATATTGGATCATGTATCCCTCGGCGGCAGGCACGATCACCGAGACGAGAACGGCTCCAGCAGACTTGGTGCCGATAACCTTGGCTCCCACCGTCTCTTGCAAGGCCGCAGCCGCAATCTCAGAAGCGCTGCCGGAAAGGCCATTGATGAGAACCATGACGCTGCCCTTATAAGGCGACAGTCGCTCGTTCCGCATCGGCCGGACTTTGCCTTCGCTCGTCCAGAGGGCGATCGCTTCGAGGTCGGTTTCCTTGCCGTCCTTCGCAGCCTTGTACTTGTTCACGATCGATCGGCTGATCCAGGTTCCGATTGGCTGCTCGGGGTTGATGAAGAGGCCGAGGAGGTGCTGCAGGTTATGAACCGCTCCACCGCCATTGTCGCGCAGGTCGAGGATAAGGTTCTTCGACTTCGCTGCTTTCTTCATCAGCGTTTCCACGTTCTCAGCATCGTACGAGAGATCGAACGTGTAGACCGTCAGTTTGGCCGTGTCCTTGTCGATCCAGGTGAGCTCTTCCGGTCGAACCGTCGAGAATTTGCGTCGCTTGACCTTCAGGTCCTTGACGGTTCCGTCCGGCTTCTTGATCTTGAGCGCCACCTCAGTGCCTTCCGCGCCGGGAATGCCGCGAATGCCCTCGACGGGCTTGCCGTCGACCTCGACGATGAGGTCGCCTGGCTGGATACCGGCAACTTCTGCGGGTGCATCCTTAACAACTCGAACGATGAGCAAGCCTTCGGGAGTGGTCTGCGAGCTCACGCCGATGCCTACAGTGGCGCCCGTTCTTCGCGCTTCCGACTGTCGCGGCGTGGTCATGACGATGTGGCTCGCGCCAAACTCCATGAGCGCCGTGTTGATCGCGCGCTGAAAATCCTCTTCGGTCTTGGCTGCCTCGATCTTCTCTTTATTCGCTTCGACAAAGCCGGGCCATTTGCCAAAGTCGATGCCAGGCACGAATGCGTGCTTGGTCAACTGGTAGGTGACCTTGTCCAGGACCTTCTGCTTGACTTCAGAAGAAATCTCGTTTGACTGTGCGGTCGCGATTGCGGCCAACGAAAGAAGCGCCAAGGCACCTGTCGCGGCTCTGATTCGGCCAGAAAGCTTCGTTAGGCTCATGATGTAAACATTCCCTACGCTTGCAGACGAGCGAAGTTCACCCGCCGGTTGTCTTCTCACGAAAAAGTGTGCTTCTTATGACTTGCGGAACGAAAACTTCCGCACCACGATTTCAACTTCCTTCTCGTCGACGGGGGGCCGGCCCTCGAAAAGCCAAAGGTTCATATGAACGCGCATCGCTTTGGCGGATACCCGCGCAGAAGCATCCTCTGGCTTGAACCGCCAGCTCTTGATCTCCTTCCCTGTTCCGTCTAACGTGTGGAAGGCAATCTCCCGGTCGGAGCGAGTAAACCGCTGGATCGAGATCTTGTTCGGCAGAGTGAATTCGAATTGCTCGCCCGTGAACTTGAGGCTCGAATCGACCGGCCAGACTCCATAGTTCCCAATCTTCGCCGTCGGAATGCCCCACCGCGAGAACTCGATGTCGATCTCATGAGTCCCGTCCTTACCAATATCAGCGGTGGGATAGGTGAACAGCCCCAATACGATATTGGGATCGAGCCGATCGATCGGCCCCTCGATCTCGAACTCATAGGTGCCGAAGCCAAACTTCTCCACCGTCGAAACCTCCGAGCACCGCCACTTGTCCCCGTGCTTGGCAATGCGCAAGTGAAGAAACCCACGGGAATCGAGCCACACATTCGCGGGCGCCCACTCGTTTGGACCCGGACCGCCGGTGCCGGACGGGCGCACGTTCCATTCGTAGCCGGAGAACTTCAAAGTGCTCTGACGTGGGAGTGGTGCCAAAACGAGAATCGCTGCTGCCAGTGCAACCACGCTGAACAGTATGCACCGTCACATGATCAGTGAGACTTACAGTGCTATACACTATTCACCTGCAACAACTCGGAGGTTTTGCTGTTGTAAAGTTACTCTACAGCAATGAATAGCTTAGAGTGCCAATACATCCACATATCCAAAGTTTTTTTGGCGCTCTTCGCGTAAAACCGCCCATAAACGCGATGGTTTGCTTGCACACATCGTATTCAGATAAAGTTTGCATTCGGCGCTGCCCAAAAATGGATTTCGCGCCGCCCGTCGACCGGAAAAAACCCAACTTATGAAGCGCTGTTCCATTACACTCGCCCTCGCAATCTCATGTGCCGCCATGGCAGCGGCCTCGACGCCCCATGTGCCTGGCGAACTCCTCGTCAAGTTCACCCCCGCCGGCGCTGCCCTGTCACAGACGTATCACCGTCAGATTGGCGCAGTCCAGGTGGGCACCATCGACAGCATCGGCGTCCAGAGAGTCAAGCTGCCGGCCGGCGTTACTGCCGAGCAAGCGGTCAGCTACTACAACCGGCTTGCCGCGGTCGACTACGCTGAAACGAATATCATTCTCCAAAAGGACGCCTCGGTCAACGACCCCCTTTACAGCCGCCAATACAGCGTTCCTAGAATGAACGTCAACACCTCCTGGGACCTGACCTTCGGCAACGACAAGGTCGTCGTCGCAGTTCTGGACACGGGTGTCGACTACAACCACGTCGATCTCAGTGGCAAGGTGACCAAGGGCCATGACTGGGCCGACAACGACGAGGACCCGATGGACCTCGAAGGCCATGGCACACACGTGGCAGGAACGATCGGCGCGAAAACGAATAACGGCGTCGGCGTTGCGGGCATCGGCTACAACGTGTCCATTCTCGCAATCCGCGTGCTGGGCATCGGCGGCGGAACGGCCGAGTGGGTCGCAGGCGGTATCACCGAAGCCACGGACAAGGGCGCAGACATTATCAACATGAGCCTCGGCTCCGCAAGCCCATCGCAGGCGATCGAGGACGCCGTGAACTATGCCTGGTCAAAGGGCGTCGTGGTCGTCGCTGCCGCCGGCAACGATGGCTCCACCTCCAAGCACTATCCTGGAGCCTTTGAAAAGGTCATCTGCGTGGGCGCTTCTGACAAGGACGATGCGCGAGCAGGATTCTCCAACTATGGCGCAGACTGGGTCGACGTGGCAGGTCCTGGAGTGGGCGTTCTTAGCACCGTTCCTGGCAACTCGTATCAGGAATACGATGGAACCTCAATGGCGTCTCCGAACGTTGCCGGCGTCGCTTCGCTCGTCATCAGCTACGGCGAAAAGGGCCAGATCACGAACCAGGAGGTTCGCGACATCCTCGAAAGCACCGCCGTCCCCGTGGGCAACTGGGTGAGCAAGGGCCGGGTTAACGCCTACGCCGCTGTGTCCATCGCAGTCCCGCCAATCATCGACAACCGAGCCCCGGCCACGGCAAGAATGTTCGACGGCTCGACCTACACGGGAACCGCCGCCAATCTCGCCACCAATGACGGAGTCGGATTCAACGTCGCCAGCCGCTACGTAACGCAGCTCGGCGGAGTTGCAGGACCTGAGATGGGCTTCGCCTACAACTACCCCGCCAGCCGCTGGCTCTCGGGCAAGTTCAAGTTCCGCAGCAAGGGCCCGATCGGCTCCACCGCCACCGTGTACCTGAAGCGAAACGACGGGACCTACGCAACGCTCAAGTCCTTCCCAATCAGCGGCTCCTACATCACGCAGACCGCCGGCCTACCTTCGAACATCACGCCCTACCTGAACGCAGGCAAGATCACGATGGTCGTCAGAGCCGTGCTGCCTTACCGATACGGAAGCCAGACCTTCACCTACTCAATGGATTCGGCCTCGATGGAGACGAGAACGTCCTCCAAGACCGTAACCCCCTAAAGTAGTGCCTTCATCCCTGAAGGCATCTCCTCCCGAAAGCGCCCAGCCAATGGCTGGGCGCTTTTCTTGCCACAGGTTTCCTGCACAATGCACAGTTGTGATCACTCTCGCCCTGCTCACCATTCTCGCCCAAGCCGAATTTCGAGCGATCGTCGCTGAAGACGCCAAGCTGGAACAAGTCTCGACCGGCTACAAGTTCACCGAAGGAGCCGCCTGGTTGCGCGACGGGAGCCTGATTTGGAGCGACATTCCCGCGAACACGATTTACCGGCTGAAAGCAGGCGATCTGAGCGTCTTCCGAAAGCCCTCCAATAACTCAAACGGCAACGTCGTGGATATCCAGGGCCGCCTCGTCACCTGCGAACATGGCACCCGTCGTGTCACCCGAACCGAGAAAGACGGCACAATCAAGGTTCTGGCCGAGCGCTTCGAAGGCAAGCGACTCAACAGCCCGAACGACGTCGTCGTCCACGCTAACGGCACCGTCTACTTCACCGATCCCCCCTACGGAATCTCCCGCGCCCAGGAGGAGCTTGGTTTTGCCGCAACCTACCAGCTAACTCCTGACGGCAAGCTGTCACTGGTCTCAAAGGACTTCCGCAAGCCAAACGGCATCGCCCTCTCTCCAGACCAGCGAACCCTCTACGTGGCGGACACCGAGGGTATGCACATCAAGGCGTTCACCGTCTTTCGAGACGGCTCTGTCAGCCCTAGAGCAAGGCTGTTTGCGGAGGTTAAGGGTGACAGGCCAGGCGCTCCGGACGGCATGAGAGTGGACGTCAAGGGGAACGTCTACTGCACGGGCTCCGGCGGCATCCACATCTTCTCGGCCACAGGCAAGCCCCTCGGCATCATCGCTGTGCCGGAAGTAGCAACGAACTGCGCCTGGGGCGACCGAGATGCGAGAGCCCTCTATATCACCGCGCAGTCCTCGATCTACAAGATCCGACTCAAGATTCCTGGGCTCCGATACTAGGGCGATGCTCATCCAGGCAAGCCCAAAGAACCGAGCCTCCGAGTTGGCGCTGCAGATCTACAAGCAAGTGCTGGGCCGCGTACGTGGCGACTTTCTCGTCCATCAGACCGTGCAGCGCGTCGGTAGCGAACTCTTCATTCAGGGCCACCGGATCGATCTCTCGGCCTTCGCGCGAGTGCTCGTTTGCGGGGCTGGCAAAGCGTCCATCGCAATGGCCCATGGTCTTTCAGAGGTGCTAGGCGATCATTGCGGCGGCGGTTTGATCGTAACCAAGGAAGGGCACGCGGAGCCGGTTGCTGGGCTTGCGGTGATCGAAGCTGGCCACCCGGTGCCCACCCAGGCATCCCTCGATGCGGGACAACGCATGCTCGAGTTCGCGGCTCAAACCGATGAAGCAGACCTCGTCCTCTTCCTACTCTCGGGCGGGGCTAGCTCGTTGATGGAGGCTCCAATCGAGGGGATCGAGCTAGAAGATCTGATTCAAGCCAACGAGAGACTCCTCGGCTCGGGCCAAGATATCCGGGCCATCAACGCCATCCGTTCGCAGCTCTCTCGCAGCAAAGGCGGCGGACTCGCCCGCGCATTCGCACCCGCAACCGTGATCTGCCTCGTGCTCTCCGACGTGGTGGGCAACGACCTGAAAACCATCGGTTCCGCCCCCTTCATGAGCTCCCGAGTTGAACCGAACCTTCCTGCAGGACTCATCGAGCAGCTTCCCGCTTCAGTGCGAACGCAGTTGAACTACCCTGTCTTGAAGCGAGAACAGCCCAAGGTCGAGCACTACGTGATCGGAAGCGTTTCCTTGGCGATCCATGAGGCGGCAGCAGCGGCAAAAGCCCTCGGCCTAACTCCGCTCGCCTACTCCGACCCACTGCAGGGGGAGGCACGTCAGATGGCGAAGCGCATCATGAGAGAAGCCGCGCGGCAGTCCGCCCACCAAAACGCCCCCTTCTGTCTGATCTTCGGGGGAGAAACCACCGTTACTCTAAAGGGAAAAGGCATGGGTGGAAGGTGCCAAGAAATGGCCGCCGCCGCCTCCCTCCCCCTCAGCCGTCTCTCGAATGCCTGTTTCCTGGCCGCAGGAACCGACGGAACCGACGGCCCAACCATCGCCGCTGGCGGCATCGCGGACTCTGACACTTGCCGGAGAGCCGCGTCCAAGGGGCTCTCGATCAGAAAGACGATGCGGGAGAACGATAGCTTTCGATTCCTGGAAGCCGCCGACGCCCTCATCCTCACCGGCCCCACCGGCAGCAACGTAAACGATCTGGCACTCTTTGTCAGCTCTTAGGCACGCTCAACAGCCGATGCCCGCCCATCAGGTCATGCGGCCAGGCTTCGGGATCGGATGCGTTCGAGTACCTGGGCGTCGGCGGCTTCGACGGCCAGACGGTAATTCCCTTCTAGCCTGAGCCAGAATTGAGCCGATGGCCCAAGGGCTGCTTCGAGCCTTTGCGCGGTGTCGATCGTCAATTGCCGCTTGCCATTCAGCAACTCAGACACGAAGACCTCGGGGCGCTCGATTATCGCGGCGAACTGCCGTTGCGAAACCTTGAGGTCATCAAGCATGTGCCTGATATTTGTGCCAGGTGGAATGACTCTTGCCGGTTTTGGATTCAGTTGGGATTTGTCAGTGAGATGGGTGTTGTTGGGTTGTGTCATGGTTCGGCTGGGGGTTCAACCCGTACGGTCGGGGACGCGGCAGCGTCAGTGGTAGTCGCGAATGTCAATGACCTGCATAGTCGGTTGACCTTCTATCTTCTCTAGCTTGAAGACGAGTCGAAATTGCTGACCGAGCCGAATAGAGTAGCAACCGTCGCATTCGCTAGGCACCTTCTCAAAGTGAAATCCTGGGATCGCTCGCAGGTCTCGCTCATCTTCGGCGGCAGCAATGATTGTCATCGCCCCAAAGAACCTCTCAATCACTGGCGGCGGGAGCTTTGTTTTCGCAGGGCCGGCATCTTCAACGAATAGCTTCAAGATGCTTTTATCAGCGAAATGGAAGTTCATGGGAGCCGTTAAGATTATAGATCAATTCTTAACGGATAGTATAAAGTATTTGGCGCACAGGGCGTCCTCTGCGATTTAGCGGGGAAACGCTTGTGAGCATTCCAGCACCGCCTCCGGAAGCGCTTCGTCAGCGCTTAGGCCGCGGACCCGGGTGGGTGGGATCGGTCGTCACCCCATACACGGGCTGATCCTCGATCCCGTAGAAGTCCTCCAACTCGTGGCATATCTGGTTCGCTGCAAAGGAGCTTGGCAATCCTGGGGCCAAGCGCCAAACGCTGTCGTGAGCGTCAATTAGATAAACGGAATTCGCTGCGTAGGTCTGGCTGTTGTTGCTGCTAGCCGCCGCCACAGCGAAGAACTGTTTCAGTCCTGATGCCGAAAACTTGACTTGCCTTCGTAGCCAGATCGGACCGGTTTTCTGCGTCACGAAATCCGGTGTGGCACGAATAACGGTCGTGTTCAGGATCCATGCAAGGCCCAGGTACATCATCGGCAGGAAGAAGAAGGACATGAATAGGATGAAACCAACAGTTTCTCCAAAGGAACGCTCATAGCCGTTCCTGGTCGGAACTTGCGCTGCGAAAAAGATGGCCACTTCACCTAGGGTTCCCAATATCAAGAACACGAGGCCATCCACCGGTTTCTTTCTCCAAGACAGCGTGAGTTCACCTGCTCGCCTATCTACGGCGACTGCCGGATCCTTTGGATACAACACGATAAGTTGAGACGGAAGCCCGCTCGGTGAGGATGCAAGCTGCACCTCTCGGTATACAATCCACGCCATGCTCTCGCCGGTCATCGCGGCCCTCGCGCTCTTCATTCCCCAGACCTCAACCCCCTTCGAATCCTTCGGCCCCTACAACAAGGCCGTCCCCGCCCCCGAAGCCCTGCTCGGCTACAAGCTCGGGTCCCGAATCACAACCTACGAAGACCAGACGACAGCGCTCTACGCGATCGCCAACGCAGCCCCGCAAAGAGTCAAGGTCATCTCCCAGGGACGCACCCACGAAGGCCGCAACCTTCACCTCGCCTTCGTCTCCAGCCCCGAGAACATCGCCCGCCTGGAAGACATCCGCAAAGAGCACGAAGCGCTGGCAAATGGCGAAGCCAGCGGACGAAGCACCGTCCCGATCGTGTGGATCAACGAGACCATTCACGGGAACGAAACCGCCTCCTTCGAGAGCGGGATGGCGCTGCTTTACAATCTCGCCGCTTCCGACAACAAGAGCGTCACCGACATGCTCAAGAAGGTCGTCGTCATCGTGAACCCGGTCTTCAACCCGGACGGGCACGAGCGATTTGCCGTCTTCTACAACTCCATCTCCACCGGTTCCAGCGACCGCATGGCCTACGAGATGGCCGAGCCGGGCGTCATCGCCGGCCGCACCAACCACTACCGCTTCGACATGAACCGCGACCGCATCTCCTTCTCCCAAGCAGAGACAAGGGCGGACGTGAAGGAATTCGAGCGCTGGCACCCGCAGGTGTACGTGGACCAGCACGGCCAAGTTGAGACCTACTTCTTCCCGCCGAATCCCATGTCGGTCAATGCCAACGTCGAGCGGAAGCGCTTCAACCGCTGGACGGACGTGTTCGGGCGGGAGACAGCCGCCGCCTTCGACCAATACGGCTACTCCTACTACGTGAAGGACCAGTTCGACCTCTACTATCCCGGCTATCTCGACTCGCACACCAGCCTCACCGGCGCCATCGGTATGACCCACGAGACCGACGGCGGCAAGACTATCGCCAAAGAGCGTGCGGACGGTTCCGTGGTGACCCTTCGGCGAGGTGCCGAGAAGCATTTCACCGCCGCAATGGCTGTCATCCGAGCAGCTTCCAAAAATGCGAAGGAACTCGTCGAGAGCTATTCGGATTTCAAGAAGCGAGCCGTCTCAGGCGAATTCGCCGGCAAGTTCCAGCGAGCGGTAGTCACCAGCGAAGACCCCCGTCCGCTGCAAAGGCTAGCCGACCAGCTCGCTCTAGCGGGCATCAAGTCCGTGTGGTCGAAGACCTTTACGCAGGAAGACGCGAACGACTACTGGTCCGGCTCGCGGGGCAAGGTCACCTTCCCCATCGGCTCATTGGTGATCGACATGGCCCAGCCAAATGGACCCTTGGCGAAAGCCCTACTGGAGCCTCAGTCCGACTTCGAACCCGAGTTCTACAAGGCTCAGCAAGAGAAAAGGAAGACGGCACCTGAGGGTGAGACGTACCCTGGCCCCGAGGGCCACGAATTCTACGACTGGACCGGTTGGGCGCTGCCCTACGCCCATAACCTTAGGGCGTGGTGGTGCGAGTCCAGACCCGCGCTACCGAACGGCATCCAGATCGCGACACACGAGGAACGCTCCCGCGTCAATACCATTATCAACCTGCCAGATTCGACTTCGAACGTCGGCTGGGTGATGGCGTACACGGATGAGGAGGACCTATTGGCCGCCGCCGAGATGGCGTCGCAGGGCATCCGCGTCCTTTCCAGCAACCAACCGTTCAACGCCAACGAAGCCGCCTACCCGAAAGCAACCTTCCTCCTGCTCAACGAGCGAAACGAGCCCGGATATCAGGCGAAGGCAAGTGCCATCGCCGCAAAGCACCATTCAACGCTTCTGCCACTGTCCACCCAATACCCTGGCGAAGGCAGGTACGGCGCGGGCAGCGGATACATGTCTCCCATCGTCAAGCCAAACATCGCCGTCGTCTTCGGCAACCCTGGCAGCCTCGGCCAGGTAGGCGCGCTCTGGTATTTGATTGAGCAGCAATTCAAGCTCCCCTTCACCCCCATCACCACGGGAGCCCTTAGTGGCGACCTCAGCAAGTTCACCAGCATCGTCGTGCCCGCCGGCTCCGGCGCAACCGCCAGCGCGAAGCTCAGGGAATGGGTCAGCGCCGGCGGCTGCCTCGTTGTCCTCGACCAGATCACCTGGGCGCTCGGCGCCACCAACTTCGTAGAGCTCGAAAAGATCAAAGGCGAGCCCCAAGGTCTCCCCGGCTCCCTCTTCCGAGCCGAGCTCGACCCACGCAGTTTCCTCAGCTACGGCTTCCCCGCTCCCAAAGAAGGCAAGATCGAATTAGCGGTGCCGATCTCCGGAAACACGTTCTATCAGCCCAAGAAAACCGGCGGCAGCATCATCACCCTCCCCGCCGACGAAAAAGTCAAAAAACTCCTCACCGGATGGGAATTCGAGAACGAGACTGAGAAGCTGCTCGCCAACACCGTCTGGCTCCAAGACGTCTCCGTTGGACGCGGCCACGTGATCCTCTTCACCGAAGACCCCACCAACCGAGCCATGTGGCCCGGCCTCAACAAGCTCTTGCTCAACGCCATCATCCTGGGTCCGAACTAAGAGCAAGATGGTGAACCCCCTCCAACTACTGCGGCGAACAGACAAGTGGTTTCTAGGCGGGGGACATGGCGCCATCTACGCGCCGCCATTCCCCCGCTTTCTCACGACACCGGGGTTTGCGGAGGAGTGCTACCTCGCAGACATCCGCATTCCCGGTTTGTTCTCCGTAATTGTCCTCGATGCTCAATATCGGCCCGTCAAGTTCGACAGCAAGCTTGTGGATTGGTGCCCCCACCGCCTCGTTCTGTCACATTCCGCACCAGGTGTGGAGATTCGTGAAACGCGTTGTGTGACCGAGAGCAACGCCTGGGTCTCTTGCTTTGAAGTCCTGGCCGCGCCAACTCAACTGCACTTTTTCCAATGGTCACTCATGGACGTGCGGCCGCCCGGTTACGCAGCGCCCTGGTCTTCGCTCACATCGGCAGATGTACTGGAACAGTCGCTTGCAGTCCGCTTCGAGACAGCCTGGCCCGAAGAGCTCGCACCCGACCGTACGGCTGTGGAAGAGGAACAAGTGGTGAGTGGGGCGTCTAAAATGCTCGCTCCCCTGCCGGTTTATTTGGAACTTGGAGGATCGTTGCCCCGCCGATCCTGGACGGTCAACCTCGCCCAAAGGCACGACGAGTCGCCTCTTTACGAGCTGAGCGTTCTGCCCGAGAAATTCGTTGGCGGCACCTTGCCCTGCGATTACAAGCTGTTCGTTGGAACAGACCCGGTCGAGGGGATGGCTCACTTGGTGCAGCACTTCGTAGTCGAAGAGGGACAGGAGCTGGTGCTGGCATGCGGTTCGGGGATGTCGGCCGCCGCGGCATCTTCTTCGCTGCAAGATGCTGTTTTGCCGGGTGTTGTTGAGCGGTCGGAGCGAGACTGGCGGCGCTAATTTTGCGTCGGTTCCTCAGTTTTTATCGAGTGATCCTTGGCTGACGGCGGCTTATTGGTATCGCTGGTATGGGCTCCGACTAAATACGGTCGATCTTGAGGGGCTGCCGATTTCCGGCCGAAAGGGCGACGCGACATTCTCACCCTTTGTCACCGAAGGCATCGGCTTCTTTCGAAATTTCATCACCTACTCGGCGCAAGCGCACTTGCGAGAGGTGGCTTGGATGCACGATCCTTCGCTTACGGTTGGGATTCTGGAGAATTTGGCCAAGTGCCAGCGGGACGATGGAAGCTTTCCGGGCCACAACTACTCGGCTCGGCCCCCTCGGGATTTTTACCATGCCGACTTCGCGACAGGGACTTCGCGGCTCGACCGTCTGCACGGAGTGGCTGCAGATGAACGGGTGTTGAGCACCCTTGAGCGCTATGCCGAATACTTTATTCGCGAGAGGAGGATGCCCGCCTACCCCGATGAGCCCGACATCGGAGTCGGCATCTTCCTCATCTTTGATCAGAACGAGACAGGACAGGAATACATGAGCCGCTATCAGTTTGCCTCTGAGCATGCGGACAAGTGGGAGCCCTTTCGGGTTGGCGGAGTCGACGCGACGACCTACATGATCCTTCTTTTCGAATACTTGGCAGACACAACAAAAGAGGAAAGCTGGTCCCGATGGAGCAACGGGATAAGGTCTGCGCTTGAGCAGATGTGTAGGGCAGACCGCTTCTTCTTTGACAACTACGAGGGTCGCCGCTCACCTGCGGAGCCCGCTACCGGCTTCTATCCGTTCCTGCTAAAGCATTTGGGAATGTATCCGAGAGAGCTGATCGAGGCAATGTATCAACGTCTGCTGAGCCCCAATTGCTTCTGGCTACCCAAAGGCTTTCCTGCCACCACAAGAAACGACGCCACGTTTAGTGGGGAGGGCGAGTGGAAGGAGAAGCGGCTGAACTGCCCCTGGAACGGGCGGAGTTGGCCCATGGTGAATAGCCACTTGGTAGATGCGCTTGCAAATGTTGCTCGGCAGGTTAGAGGGTCGAGAGCCCAAGGGGAGCTTTGCTCCCACGCCGCAGAGGCCTTAATGAAGGCGATTCGGCTCATGTTCCACCACGGCGACCCTACCCGACCGAACAGCTATGAGCATTACGATCCGGTGACGGGACTGCCAGCGCTTTACCGGGGATATGACGATTACATGCACTCGTGGATCGTGGATCTAATCTTGCGCCATGCGGTCGGGGTGGTGCCGGGAGAGGACTTTGTCGATCCTTTGCCACTCGACGTGGATTGGATCGAGTGCACGAATATTCCGCATCCGCGTGGTCGGATGGACGTCCGCATCGAGCGGGGCTGCTCACCCGCAGTGCTCATTCGGGAGTAGCTGCGACAGGCACCAAGAATGTTTACCCCTTGAAAGCAAGTAACTTTACTTGCCCCAACAGTCCCTTAAGCTTCTTGCTCATATAGGGATCGCCTAATGGTAGGGGTCTTTTTGCTTCTTTTGGCAACAAAAATCCGCTACTAGCATATTTACTTGCGATCAGATTTGGAAGATACGGTTCAAGTCCAATGTCGATAGCTAATGACTATCTCGATAGTTGCTAGCTCTATCGCAAAAAGTGGACCCGATGCGTAGCCGCACCACCGGCCGCGCGTCGGATCGGCTTGAGGAGTTAATTGCTATGAACCAAATCTTTCGAGTCTCTTTCTTTCTTTCGATCCTTGCGGCTGCATCGGCATGCCTTGCAGGCGGATTGAGCATGCCAGGAACCTGGGTCGTCTATCAAAACGGCAAGGCCAACCCCAATATGAAGCTCGTTTTCACGCCCCGAGGTGAGTTCAAATTCGTCGGCGCGAACTATTCATCCTCGGGCAACTATGTTGTTAATGGCAACACGGTTCGCCTTCTATGGACGAAGGTCGACAACCAGAAAGTGAAGGCAGGATCGATGAAGAAAGATCTTAGCATCACGCCAGACCAAACGTTTACTATCGATCAGTACACGTACGGACGCGCAAGATAGACCGGTCGACGAGCACGGGGCATTGAGGGGTTGGACATCCTCTTTGCTCTGTGCTCCAGCCGAGCATCTAACGAATCACTGTAGCTTTCGCTACGGTGATTTGCGTCTTAATTTGCAGTGCTCGCCCTCACTATCGCCGCCTGCCTTTTCATCCCCCCACCACAACTTCACATCCTGTTTCTCGGGAACAGCCACACCGCTTCGAACGACGTGCCCGGAATGGTGCGCCAGATGCTGGAAACTGACGGCTCGAAACGCACCGTAACGACCCGCATGATCATCCACGGCTTTCTAGAAGATCAGGCGCAAAACG
This sequence comes from Fimbriimonas sp., assembly GCA_041288075.1. Classification (GTDB taxonomy): domain Bacteria; phylum Armatimonadota; class Fimbriimonadia; order Fimbriimonadales; family Fimbriimonadaceae; genus Fimbriimonas. The sequence goes on along the minus strand of JBGGMI010000004.1, from coordinate 11,529 downwards.
TGGCCACACGCAGAGAGCTCGCCAGCGGAACCTGGGATGTCGTCGTGCTTCAGGGAGCAAAGCTGAGCAGCTCGCACAAGTTCAAATACCCACACGATGGAGCCATAGAAATCGCCAAACTCGCGAAGCGCTCAGGAGCAAGAGTGCTGATCTATGCCGAGTGGCCCCGAAAGGGCTGGGCCGAAAGAGATTACATCCTCGACGAATACGGCCAGATCGCAAAGGCCGCAAAAGTCGACATCGTCCCAATCCCCATCGTGTGGGACCGTGTCCTCTATCGGAAGCCCGAGTTGCCAATGTGGTCCTCCGATGGCAACCACGCCGCGCCGTTGGGCAGCTATCTCGCCGCAGTCTGTCTCTACTTCGCCATAGACGGTAATCGAAAGCCCATCCCGACCTGGCGTCCCGCATTTGCCAACGCCGCGACGGCAAGCCTAATTGGGACAGAGGCGCGAGCGGTCGACTTAATCAGCGAATAGAAAGAGATGAAGCCCGCCTGGCGTCGACCCCTCGCTTCCCTCGCCTACCTCGGCTCCATCCTCGCCGCCCTCGCAAGCGCCTGCGGCTTCCCTGGTAAGAGCACATGGAATCCGTCGCTCCTGTTCGGCGGAGGAATCGCCGCTATCGCCCTCGTCGCCATCGGCTACTCCCTCGAAAAGTCAGCCAACGCCATCCCGCGCGGCCGCCTCTTCAGCATTGCAGCCCTGTTCTTCTTCATGCTCATCGGAGCCGCCACCCTCCGCCCGATCTACGACGGCGCTCGCCCCATCGCAAAGACCACCGCCTGCTACTCTAACCTGAAGCAGCTCGCCACAAGCCTCCAGCTCTACGCCCTCGACGAATCCGCCCACCTCCCACCCGCCGCGCAATGGCAAACCGCAAGCGAGAGTTATCGCAGGGGAGAGTTCAAGTGCCCCCTCGCCACCTCGCCATACAACTACGGTTTCAGCGACGCAGTGAGCGGCATGTCCCTAGACTCCGACGACCAAACGGTCATGCTCTTCGAAATGGACAGCCAAATCCCGAACCCGCACGGCCTGGAGCAAAATGCCGCCGCTCGGCACGACGGCCGGTACACCTTCGCGAGGCTTGACGGCACCGTGGGCAAATCCGGTGGCCAAGTCCAGTGGCTCCGCGAACCCCAAAAGTGACGATAAGGTCAGATGCAGTAGGAGGCACACCAAATGCCAAAAGCTTGGAGCAACAAAGACGAGAAGAAGTACGAGCACATCAAGGAAGGCTATGAAGAGCGCGGCATGAAGGAGGACAAAGCCGAAGAAATCGCCGCCCGAACCGTCAACAAGGCGCGACGAGAAGAGGGCCGCACCCCCAACAAACGAACCCAAGGCACCGGCAACCCCCGGAAACGACTGACCGAACGCACCCGAGACGAGCTCTACAACATCGCCAAAGAAAAGAACATCGCGGGCCGAAGCAAGATGAGCAAGAAGGAGCTCGAGGCAGCCGTCGGAAAACGTTAGCCTACAAGGCAACTCTAAAGATTTGCAAACGTGAATCTGGCCCTTGCTCGCTGGTTGGTCCAGAGACCTACGAGGTGCAGGCTCTCGGTGTAATCTTCCCAAAACGCGTGCCACAACTGCCAGTCGCCCGGCGGGCAGATAAAGTACAGCGTCCACTCTTTTGGGATATTGCTCGTCTCGATAATGCGATCGATCCCCACGACCTCAGCTCCAACCGATCGCGTCTTGATAAGCTCGTGAATTCGGAACTTCGGCTTCTTGCGATGTGCTTCGTACAGAAGGGACAATTCCCCTTCGCGAGCCGCCAGACCAAGGATTCTTGGCGATAGCTTTTCGCCGCCTCCATGCCGTATCGCCCAGATCGACTCCTTTGGAAGAGCCTCGAGTAAAGCCTTACCTCGACTCCGTAAAACAGCTTTACCCGCGCCGTCGCGAGACGATTCGAGGCTGCCCCTCCACATCTTGAGAAGGCCGCCTCGATGCACATCGATGGCAACCCAAAAGCGAGGCTTAAGCTCAACCGCCAACGCAGATGTCTCGCCTTCAAGCAGCCCCTTGAAAATGAGTGGAGAAGAGAAGCCGGCGCAGACCAGAACCAAAAGCATCACTGACTCGCGGAGGGGCGATCTACGTCGCGCACTTGGCTCAGCCGAACGAGCCGGGATTCATGGTCGACTTGCCAATCGCCGAGCACTCCACTCCAAAACCTGCCCGCCGACTTCACAACCGCTGCGCTGTGCATACCGAGTTCGCCGATCGACGAAGCGTAGCGCCCGTGCTGCGAATGAAAGGCCTTCTGCGCGTAATAAACCCGCATCAGCTCCCGCCGTTCCGCCAAGCCGACGTAAGGCAAAACGGCGTCCTCCGCAGTCTGGCCAAACTGCAGAATGCCCCATTCTTCGGGACGATGCATGTCCACAACGCCCTGCGGCGACCAGACCCAATTCTCCTCCGGCTTCCCCGCCACGCGCCGATACATGCCGTTCACCACCTCGTGCTCCCACTGAACCCGCGAAAAGTTGGCCCTCCACTGGTCTCCGACCTTCGGAGGACAAGCCATGGGCCCCGACAATTCCTTCAAAGCCTTCCAAGGAATCGCCACCTCGAGCGACCAGCCGCGATCGGTGTCCGAAGGATCGTTCAAAGTCCCATCGACCCAAACCGCATGCTGCAACCCGGCAATATCCCACCCGTTGATGATCGGGCCGGCATCCCGGTAAGGTCGAACCAGGAGCAGGTCCCAAACGGTGTTCAGCGCATTGATCTCCAATTCCCCATAAAGATGGTTATCCCCGTCCGGATCGATGAAGATCTCGAAGTCGTTGTCGTTGAAGATCACCGAGTCGCGTACCGTCAAAGACCCCCAAACATGCGGCTCCTCTAGCTCGGCACCGATATACAGGAATGAATCGTCCCAGAGCATCTTCATGCGCGTTTTGAACCACGGAGTCGGCCCCTCGACCCCCAAAATGTCCAAAAACGGCTCGCTCCACCCCGCCCGCGCCCAAAAAGGCTTATCCAGCCGTCCATCGATCTGAGGCGGCCCGGAGGCACGGGCGCAAACGTAGGTGCGGGGGGACATGTGGGAATCATTAAACCCGTGGAAGGAGTCTAGGAGTCTAGGAGTCTCTGAAGAAACTAGAAATCGGGCCCCAGACTCCTCGACTCCCCGACTCCTTCCTCGACTCCTAGACCCCTCGACCCCTAGAATCCTAAGTGGGTGGAACATCCGCACCCCCCCGACGTATTGCTATATCGTGCCCCAATCGAATGATCTTGATTGACACTGGGAGGGTGGGCTGGTATCATCCCCCTGCGTCACGGGAGACCGTGGGGCGGCTATGGGCGGTTAGGAGCCGCTAATAGGAGAAAACTCCTCGCTGAAGGAATGGACAAACAACGGAAGAGTCGCAAGGGTTTACAGCCCTCTCAAAGCGGAAACGTTCGAGAGACCTTCCCCAACAACTACCCTCAGCCACTTCTCGTCGGGTTTTCCGCGCAAGAGCAATCTTGTGTCTGCGCACGGTTTTCAAAAGTGAGGTCTATGTGATTGTCAATCTTCTCGATTTTGGTTAGCTCCCTTGTGGTCTGTGCCGTTGCCGCGCCTTTCGCGACCGGTACCAAAACATCCCTCTGGCAACGACTGTTCGGCAAAAAGCGCCGCTCAGATGATGCCGTGGCAACGCCGCCACAAATCACCAACGACAAAGGCTGGACCCTTATCCACGCCGATGATCCCGAGTCCTTCGACGAATGGCTTGGCCGAGACGAAGAGGGCCTTCCCTTCCGTCCTGGCGAAGAGCCATCCCTAGGCTCCCACCTGCTCGTCGAACTCTATGGCTGCGACGGCCGGCTTCTGGAAACGGAAGACTACGTCGGCGACACCATGCGAATGGCCGCCGTCGAGAGCAAGGCAACGGTCGTGGAACAGTCGTTCCACGAGTTCAAGCCCTACGGCGTCAGCGGAGCGGTGATCATCCAGGAATCGCACTACACGATTCACACCTGGCCCGAGCACCAGTACGCCGCCGTCGACCTGTTCTACTGCGGAGGCACCGTGCTCGTCCACCGAGCCGTCGAAGTCCTCCAAGAGCGCTTCCAACCCAAGCGAATCAAGTTCCTGGTCGTCCGCCGCGGCCTCCAGGGCGAAGTGGAGAGATAGGTATTAGGTGTTGGGTGTTAGGTGTTAGGATCAGGCCGAACACCTAACACCAAACACCGAACACTCTTCCCTAGCTGCAACCAAGCAGCACCTAGAGTCCGTCTCTAAATCGTGCTCCTTGCTCTCCTCGCCATCACCCCCGCTGCCTTCCAATCCGGCGCCTACGGCATGCGCGAGCTCATGGTGCAGTTCGGCAAAGCCGATGGCCTCACCTACTCCGCCGACGCCGACCTGCAGGACTATCCCGTCTTCGTAAACGTCAAGTCCGGCGACGTAGCCACCGCCCGCAAGCTCGCCGCCGCCGCCGTCTACGGCAAGTGGACCCTCGACGCCAACAAATACCGCCTCTCCTCCATCAAGCCAACAAAGGGCGAGGGCTTCGAGACTTTCGAGAAGGAATACAACTTGGTCGCCGCTGCCAAAGGAGTGACCGTTCCCGCCAAAGATGCTTTCGCATTGGCCCCCGGCGAGATCGCCCGATACGGCCCCAGCCAGAGCCCCTACTATCGGCCATTGCCTCCAGGAACGCCAAAGGAGATCACAGAGATCAAGTTCCGACGTTTCGGTCCCAAGGTGTTCGAGTCGGCAATGGGCCAAGACTTCGAGTTCGACCACGTCCCCGACAACGTGCGGAAAGCCGTAGGTGCCGCCCTTAAGGAGGAAGTCCTCAACGCTGAGCAGCGCGATGCCTTCAACGACAAGATGAAGGATCCCGACAAGATGCAGCTCGATTGGAAGGACATCAACAAGTCCGACCCCGTCGCAGCCATCGGGGCGCCCTTGCTGAAAGGGCTCGCGGCTCAGTTGCCCATGGATTTCGCCACCGTCCTGCCGGACTTCTCCATTTTCCCACCCATGAAGGCAGCCTCCGGCGACGGCACCGTCGAGGCGTATCTCAGCGCCTACGCCATGTCAGTCGACTGGGAAATCGTCGACGGAGCCCTCGTCGGTCGGCTCCCCATAACCGAGCGCCTCATGCCGTCCCAAACCAAGCGCGACGTGCTGGCAAAGCTCATCGCGGCCATGCGAGCGCAAGGAATCGGTACGACCGACGTGCTGAGCAGCTACGTCTCGAACCAGCGACCCTACGCCAGCGAAAGCTGGCTTGACGTCATGATGCTCGTTCTCGCCGGCAAGTCGTTCGACCAGGAATACATCGGCGACTACCCGCACAACATCCGACTATACGCCGCCCTGACCGCCCAGGATTGGGAGCTCATTCGAAGTGGCAAGTTCTTCCCCGCAAGCAATCTGACCCCTCGGGTGCAGTCGCTACTCATCCCGCTTCTGGTCCAGTCCCGCGCGGTTATGGCGGGCATACCCAGCGATCCCGCAAGTTGGCCGAATCTCACTCCGACAAATCTGCTGGTCAAAGCCGAACTGGTCGACGAAGATGTCCTGATAGGCTTTACAGGCTTTGGAGCAAGCGTTTACGACGTCCAGAACTCAGCCGCCAACCACAACATGCGCATGCAAGAGCTCAAGCGCGAGCCGCTGTACCAGCCCGCCAAGCGCAGAAGGCTCAGGCTAACCATCACTCACGAGCCAACCGACGAGAGCGTGGAGAAGGGATTCAGCGACGTCATGCCCGACCCGAAATTCAAGCCAGTTATCTGGACGCAGCTCCCAGAGGAAATCATGAAGTCGTTCAAAGCCCGCCTCGCCGGCGGCTAACCCTTAGAGAAGCCAACCCCGTCCGGGCTCTTGCCAACAAGAATCCGGGCGACCACTTCCCCCTTCGCCAGGTCGATGATCCCGATCGAAGTCGCTCCGGCTAGGCTCACATAAGCCCACTTGCCGTTCGGATTGATGAAAACTCCCGTCGGTCCCGCCGGAGGGCCCGCAGGATCGTTCGGGTCCTTCACCGTGGAAATCCGCTTCGAAATCGTCAGCTTCTCGACATCCACCACCACCAGCTCGCCACCTTTCGGGTTCGGCACATACGCTGTCTTGCCATCGGGCGAGAATGCCGCGCGGTAAGGCGAGCCGGGGCATTCGAGCGTCACCAGCGGCTTCATGTTCTTCGCATCGATGATCGTGATGCTCCCGCTGAGATTGCCCGTAATCACCCGCGTCCCGTCCGGAGAAACCGCAAGCCCTTCCGAACCCGCCGCCGCCGCCACATCGCCAGTCTTGGTAAAGGTCTCCAGATCGATCGCGGAGACATTCGCAGCCGGCACGTTGGCGGTGAACACGCGCTTCTTATCCGCCGGCAAGGCGAGCATGTGCGAGCCAGGATTGCCCGTCGAGATCGCCCGCTCGACCTCCGCTTTCGTAATGTTCACGATCACCACGTTCTGAGTCGTCTCGCTCGTCACGATCGCGCGATCCTTGTCCAGCCACGCCGCTCCATGCGGCCGCGTGTACTTCCCGAGATCGACCGTCTTTACAACTTCCCCGCTCGGCAAGCTCACAATCGTCAGCGAGTTGCCCATGACCTGCCCCGTGCCGTAATTGGTCACGATAGCTGTCTTCCCATCCAGCGAAACCGCCACCTCATGCGGCCCCACCCCCGTAGGAATCTTCTTAATGCTCTTCCCTAGCTTCAGATCGATCAGCTCCGCATTCCCATCCTGCTGATTCGCCACCACCAAATACCCCTCGTGCTGCCACGAAGATTCTATCGGTGAACAGGTTGTTGCGTGCGTAGCGATGAAGGAACAGGCGAAAGCGGCTATCAGTAAAGGCTTCATGAACTAACGTGCACTACGCGCAAGGTCGCAAACGACGTTCCATCCCAACGCCCAACGCCCAACGCCCAACGCCCCTCTCATCCGGCCCTCCCATCCTCCCATCCTCCGGCCCTTCCCTAAAACGTATCAAACCAATGCCGAGCCCTCTGAACCGCCGGCTCGATCCCCTGGGCATGCGTCAGATTCCCGCCGAGGTCCACCAGGTGGACATTGGGCGCCCCGTTCGTCTGGAAGGTGTCGTAAGCCTTCTCCGAGTTCTCGAAAGCCACGATATTGTCGCTGCGCGCGTGATACAGCGTCATCGGCATCATCGGCTTCCAGTTGTAGAGGTTGTTCGCCTGGAGCGCGTTCTGCAATGCGCCTGGCTGCAGGAACTCGTTCGAAAACGCCGGCTGGAAGAGCTGCGCCTCATCGGAAGGCAACGCGGCAGCAACCGCATCGATATCCTGCGTGCCGTTAAAGAGAACCGGAACCTGCACGTCATAGGGTGAGACAAACGCCGTGCTCGGGTTCGTGTACAGCCCGTAGATCATGTTGTACGCCAGCGTCACGTAGGCCATAAACGTTGGCGTATCCGGACCTTGATCGTCCAGCGCGAAGTGAATCTGACTGTTGGACAGATCGTACGGACCAGCCATCGGCGCACTCGCCGTAACCGAAAACTCAGCAGTGTTCATATCCTGGATCGCCTTCGAGAGCGCCATCGTCGCATGCCCGCCCTGCGAGTAGCCCGCGAGGAACAGCTTCTTGGAGAGCGTCACATTCAGCTTCGTGCAAAGCTGCCGAGCCGCCCGGATCATATCGATACTCGCCGAAGCTTCCGTCGCGGAATGCATATAAGGATGCAAACCAGGATTGCTCCCAAGCCCAAGATAGTCCGCCATCGACACCACATAGTTGCCGCTCGACGCAAACGACGCAAGAATAAACAGCCCCTCATCGTTGTTCCCGCTCGGCACGTTCGTCTTCAGTGTTGCCGTGCTGTGCTGATAGCTCACCAGGCTCGCCGCCGTCGCCCCATCCGGAATCGCCACTGCCCCACTCGCCGTGGTCGGATTGCCCTTCAAATCGACCGTCGAATAAGTGACTCCATACAAAGTCGCCCCAACCTCCGGATCAATGTCCACCCCCGCATAGGTCAGCACCCCATACAGATAGGAATAGGAGTAATCCTCCAGCTTGTTGTAACTAACCAGCGTCCCCCGAGGAGAAAGATCAAAATCCCCAAACTCCTCCGTAGTGGCCCCCGACCCCGAGCAGCCCACCAAGCCGAAACACAAGCAAACCACCAAAACGAATCCAATCAGCCGCGACATCGCAAGCATTCTACAAAGGAAGGGCGAGAAAATGAAGTAGGCCACCTCTCCGGCTCCCCTCCCCGGACTCGGATGCCTCGTGCCGGGTCTGGGGAGGAAGCCGGAAGGATGTCCCCTAATGCAAAAAACCTCGTAACGCCATCGACTTCAAGCACGTCCCACAAGATATGAAGCGCATCTCCGCCGGATTCATCGCCCTCTCCCTCGCTGCCGTCTGTAGCGCACAGGGCGACATTCTCAAGATGATCGAAAACGCCGATCGTCCGGTGCGCGTCCCAATCCGCTCCGCGGACCCCTGGTTCATCAAAGCGATGCTCGAAGGCACCCCCGTAACTCAGCCTGAGATCAGCACGATCCAAGGTGTCGGCGGCTTCGGCGGAGGCGGCGGCATGGGCGGAGGATTTGGTGGCGGAAGCTTCGGCGGCGGTGGCGGCGGCCAGGGTCTCGGCGGAGCCGGAGGCGGCCAAGGGCTCGACGGCGGACAAACTGGCGGCCTGGGCGGCGGATTCGGCGGACGCGGCGGCGGCCAAGGCGGAGCCGGTGGCGGAGCCGGACAAGGCGGTGCCGGCCAGGGTCGCGGCCAGGGACTTCTTCCTCCAGGCTGGCGAGTCATGGTGAACCCCACCGACAACAGCCTCTGGCTCATCCCAGAAAAAATCAAATAACCCGCACAATTACTGGTTGCCAAAAAAGCATTTGAAAGCCCTATAAGTAGGGACCGCGCCAAGACGCGCTTCGCAAACCTAGCCAAACAAACAACCCACCCGGGAAAACAAGGTTCAAGGCTAGGTAGGTGCCTAGGTTGCTCTCCCAGCAAAAACCAACGAGTAAACTCCCCTCCAATGATCGTTGGTGTTCCACGCGAGGTCAAAGAGGACGAGTATCGCGTTGCATTGACTCCCGCCGGAGTCATTTCCCTCACCCAGGCCGGGCATGAGGTCTTGGTCGAAACCGGCGCCGGCGCAGGCACCCACCTAAGCGACGACGAATACGCAGCCGCCGGCGCAACCATCGTCGGAGTCCAAGAAGTCTGGTCGCGCTCCGAAATGATCGTAAAGGTCAAAGAGCCGCAAGGAGCAGAATTTGCCCGGATAAGACCCGGCCAGATCCTCTTCACCTACTTCCACTTCGCCGCCAGCGAGCCGCTGATGCGCGGAATGGTCGACCGAGGAGCCTTCTGCATCGCCTACGAAACGGTCCAGCTCCCCAACCGCTCCCTGCCCCTCCTGACCCCCATGAGCGAAGTCGCCGGACGATTGAGCATCCAGGAAGGAGCCAAATACCTCGAGCGCCCCATGGGAGGCCGAGGCGTCCTCCTAAGCGGAGTCCCCGGTGTGAAGCCGGCCACAATCGCCGTCATCGGAGCAGGAGTAGTCGGCATAAACGCGGTGAAGATAGCCGCCGGCTTCGGAGCCCAAGTCTACGTCCTCGACGTAAGCCTCGACCGCCTAAGATACGTCGATGACATCTTCCCGAACAACGTCATCACCCTCCACAGCAACCCAGGCACCCTCCGCCAAGTGCTGACCGAAATCGATCTCCTAATTGGTGCCGTCTACGTAACCGGAGCCAGAACTCCCGTGCTCGTCACCCGAGAAATGCTCTCCCTCATGAAGCCCGGAGCCGTGATCGTAGACGTCTGCGTCGACCAGGGGGGATGCTTCGAGACCACGCATCCGACCACCCACAAGAACCCGGTCTACGAAATAGACGGCATCGTCCATTACGCCGTAGCCAACATGCCCGGAGCAGTAGCCCACACCAGCACTTTCGCCCTCACCAACGCCACGCTTCCCTACGTATTGAAGCTGGCCAACAAGGGCCTCGACGCCTTGAAAGAAGACGACGCCCTGCGAAAAGGCCTCAATGTTGCCGGTGGAACCGTAACGCTCGAGGCCATCGCGACGCAGTACGGATATAGATATGTTTCACCAGAAGATTTCCTCGCATCTCAGCCCGCGCACGCTTAGCCTGCTCGCCCTCGCAGTCGTATCGGCCAGCGCCCACGGACAAGTCACCAAGTCCGGCGACGGCTACTTGCTGCGCGTCAAGTATGTAAAGGGCCAGACCCTGAAGTACAGCTCGGTGAACAGCATCATCGGAGCGCAAGGCGGCGGCCAGCCCATGAAGATCACGATGCCGATGATCATGAAGATCACGGACGTGACCAAGGGCTACGCCAAGGCGAGCATCACCACCGGCCCTGCCATGCTCGGCAAGAACCCGATGAGCAAGGCACAAACGGTTTTCATCGAGCTCTCACCCACCAACGCAGCCAAGTCCAAGGGCGCTCCCGGCATTGCCGGAGCGCAGTTCCCCCTGAAGCCGGTGAAAGTCGGCCAGACCTGGAGCATGGCCGCGCCCATCGCCGATACGAGCGGAATGACGGGCGGAGACATTAAGGCCATGTACAAATTTGGTGGCCTTAAGACCGTGAATGGCAAGAGCATGGCGGTCGTCAGCTACTCCCTCAGCGGCGGCGTCACCGGTGGCGGCACGCTCCTGCTGCTCGCCGCCGATGGCACGCTCTATTCGAATGTCGCCAAGATCACCCTCAACGCCAGCGCCGGTAACATGAGGCTCAGCTCGGAAATGAAGCGCGTATGATTCAGGAAGCCGCGAGCAGCGACCCGCACGTGCGAGAAATCCTCTCGCGGCATCCAAAAATTGAGCGAGTAAGCGAAGGCAGCCATGCCGGAGTCGACTTCCGCATGGGATCCTGGGAGCGGTCCGTCGTCATCGGCGATCGTTCCGTCGAGATCGGCGGCCTCGTGGAGCTAATCGACAACAATCCGATGGTCTGCGCCGACATCGTCTCCGTCGCACCGCCCGCATCGACCCTCGCTCTCATCGCCCTCGGCCCCCTAGCCTGGGCAGGCCTCATCCTCGAGCCGCCAGCGATAATTGGCATGACTCCCACAACTGAGGACGTGGGTTCATGGTTGGAAACGGCAGGTTGGTCAGGTGGAGCCACCTCGGAGTTGTATCCCCTCACAGAAGGCAGTGCACTATCCCTCGTGGGCATCGCCGCAATCGCCACGCCCGGCGATTGGAACGACATCGACGAGCTGTTCGACGAACGATTCTCCAAATCCTTCTTCGTGAGGCGCGTGAACGACTGGACTCCCGACATGGCCGCAAACGAGCCGTTTGCCACCTATCACCTTCAATACACCCCGGGTGACGACGCGAGCCTGCTGCGAGTAAGCGTATCCGCGAATCTGCACGGAAAGGCAGGCGCCGCTCAAGTCGTGCACGCCATGAATGTCATGGCAGGCTTCGAAGAGTCGCTCGGACTCGAAGAAAACTGAAAGAGCCTCGGCTTCGTTGCCGAGGCTCTGCGTACCCAGGAATGGCTAGGGTTTAGTTTCCGTCGC
>JBGGMI010000003.1:0-36528 GCA_041288075.1 Fimbriimonas sp. | reverse complement strand
TGGCCGTAGCAGGCAGCGGCTCCTCCAAAAGCTTCGCATCGCTCGCCCGGATGGCGCCTCGGCTCACGAAGATCCACCCCGCATCCCCCTCGAACATCACGCCGTTCTCACCGGTGTTCGTGCAGTACAGCGGCACCCCGTTGGCATACCGATACAGAATCTCGAACTCGGGGAAGGTGTTGTAGAAGCTTCGTCCCACGGACGGCGGATTCTTAGCCGTGCCCTCCACTGAGATCGGCCCCGAATCGTCCATCCCAAGAGCCCACTGCGCGATGTCGTTGTGGTGCGCGCCCCAGTCGGTGAGCATGCCGCCGCTGTATTCCAGCCACCACCGGAAACTGCCGTGGGTGCGCTCGTAAATATATTCGGTCATCGGTGCCGGCCCAAGCCACATATTCCAATCGAAGTTCGCTGGAATAGGCTTCTTCTCAAACGGCCCGCCAGTAGGACCCGTCGGCAGATGGGTCGTTACCTTCAGAAGTTTGCCGATTCGACCATTCCGAACAAGCTCGCAAGCAAGCCGGAACCGAGCGTCGGAGCGCTGCTGGCTGCCCGTCTGGAACACTCGCTTTCCTCGACTGGCCGCATTCGAAATGTCCCGCCCCTCTTGGATCGCCAGCGTCAGAGGCTTTTCGCAGTACACATCCTTTCCGGCCTTCATGGCGTCGATCGCAATTGTCGAGTGCCAGTGGTCCGGAGTGCCGATCACCACCGCATCGATCTTCCGGTCGCTCAGGAGCTGCCGGTAATCACCATACTTCGCGGTTTCGGGGCCGAACTGCTTGGCGGCCCAATCGCAATGGTCGGAGTCCACGTCGCAGACCGCAACCATCTTGACCCCTGGCTTGCTCCGCATCGCATTGGCGTCGCCAAAGCCCTGTCGGTAACCGCCCTTCGGACCACCAGGTCCAATGAGCCCGACGTTTATCGTATCGTTAGGCCCGAATTTGCGCTGACTCGTCGAGAGCAGCTCCCCCTCCGCGGCCTCGGACTGGCTGACGAACCACGTGGGAAGGGACACGACCATCACCCCTTTGGCAAGGGTCTGGAGAATCGAACGGCGAGACAGATCAGAAGACAAAAACTCAGACAAGCGAGGAACCTCCTTTGGCTCTAAGCCGATTATAAGCTCAACTGCTGAATTCGTGCGCGGGCGCGGCCTGGAACGGCTCACCAGGTAATCTGCCAACCGAAAATGTCCCTCGCCCTCACGAGAGAAAGCTTCTTCTGGCACAAGGTCCACTCGCTGACCGGAATCGTTCCCGTCGGCTTCTATATGGTCCAGCATCTGACGCTCAACTCGTTCAGCCTGGGCGGAGCAGCCAAGTTCGATGCCGTCATTGGATTCTTCGAGGGCATCCCGATCCACCTGTTGCTCCTTCTGGAAGCAGTGGCCATCTGGATTCCCTTGCTGTTTCACGCGATTTACGGCCTCTTCATCACCAGTCGCGGAGAAGTGAACAACTACTTCACCACGAAGTACAAGTGGTCGCAGGCGCGGATGTATTCCTTCCAGCGCTACTCCGGCATTTTCCTCTTCTTCTTCCTGATCTATCACGTGCTGACAACAACCGTGAACAAGTATTTGACGGGCAATCCGGAAGTGATCAAGTACGCGGCGTGGCACGAGAACCTAACCGCAAATGGCGGCCTCCTGCTCATCGTCTATATCCTGGGCGTCTTCTTCGCCTCCTATCACCTCGCCTACGGCATCTGGAACTTCTGCATCCGCTGGGGCATCACCATCAGCGACCAGGCTCAGCTTCGCGTTCAAAAGTTCTCGCTAGTCTTCTTCATCGCGATCACTTTGTTGGGTTGGGCAGCGCTCGCCGGCTTCCTGTTCAACAAGCAGGAAGGTCCGGTCGACTCAATCGGCACAGCCCAGTCGATCCCCCAAGGCACCAAGATCTAGAACAAAGAAAGGGCCGAAGCGATTGCTTCGGCCCTTCTTGGGTTTAGAGGTTAGTTGAACTACTCGTTGAACTCGAGAAGCGTGTCGTTTCCTGCCGCGTTTCGAGTGAAGTAGAACACGATGTTTCGCATCGAGTTAGCGAAAACGTTCTCATTGCTGAAGCCGCCCGTCGTCTCGCCATCTCGGAAGATGCGAAGCGTGTAGGACTTGTTCAGGTCGAGAGCGATCTGAGGAGTGCTCTGTCCGGTTTGGCCGAGCTCGAAGGTCGGGGTTGAAGGAAGAGGATCGCCTGTTGGGTAGATGTAGACGTCGACGTCACCGTACTGGTCGGTGGCGCGCACGACGCGGACTTCCATCTTGCCCTCAGTCTGCTCCTTGTTGTCTCGAGTGTTGACAAGCTTCGTCAGTCCATCGTTGCCCGTGTAGGCGATAAGCGTGTACCACTCATCGAGCTCGAACGTCGCTTCCGTCTTCTTCAGCGTCGTGTTGGTGCTGGAGTTTCGGACGTCGATCATGTGGTTGCCGTTGGTGAGGATCGCTTCGTTCGAGATCGCTCCAAAAGCGAGCTCGTTGGCAATCTTCTCATCGTCGGAGTAGACCGTCGTGCTGGTTGGCAGCGAGGTCGCATTGAGGAAGCGGACGCGAGGGTTGTGTGCGTCGACGAAGGGGGAATCAGATCCTGCGCAGCCGATGGCGCCGATGACGCAGATGGCTCCGAGTAGTGGAGCAATTAATTTTCGCATGTGTGTTGTCTCTCCTAGAACTTAAAAAGCATGGCCTTCGCTTGCTCTTTCCCGGAGCCCATTGACGTCGGAGCGCAAGCAAGCTGCACCTGGATACCAGACTGGGCCATGCGCCTCCCTGTTCCAATGTCTAGGAACTGGCAGCTTGCGCCCTCTGTCCAACTCACACGGAAGAGAACTATGTCGACCTACTTTGCAACCTTCGAAAGCCTGCAATCGGCGCGGAATATGTTGGACGAGCTCGTGCGGAGCGGCGTCCGCCCAGACGACGTGAGCCTTGTCACCCGCCAAGCTTCGGAACAGGTGGAGCCTGCGTCTGTTGGAGATGCGACCGCTTTCGTTGGGCGTGAAGACGATCCGGACCAGGAGCTGCTCGCCGAGAGGAAGAACCTTTCCGACCTGAGTAACGCCGTCCAGGGAAACATCTCGGGCATCGACACCAGCGATGTGGCGACCAACGTGGAGAGCGTGGATCAGGGCGACGATAGCCAGTCCCTATCGGAAGACATGCTGGAGCCGCCTCGCATGACCACGCAGAGCGAACATGAGCGAGACGATCTCGGCCTGACCCGCCTCACGGGCTTCCCCACGACGGTTCCAATGCTCGACGATATCAAAGATGCCGAGGGTGCACGCATGGATCAGATGGCGGAAGGACTCGAAATGATGTCCATTCCCGGCGCAGGAACGATCGTAGGGGGCGGCGCGCTTGCCACCGCCGCACTCGATGCAATCGGTCCCACCCAATCGACGGAGGGCCTCATGGCGTTCTTGCGAGACGAGGGCTTGTCGGACGATCTGGCGCGCTCTTACTGCGAGGCGCTCGGGCGGAACCTGGTCCTGGTGGCCGTCAACGTTCCTGTTGGAGCGGTTCGCGAGGATGCGATCGAACAAATCGCCGAGCGATGGGGCGCATGTGATGGCGGCTTGGTAGACGCGCCGCGATTCCACGAAGGCGGCTACGCCGCCTAGGCTTCAACTTCGAAGATGTTCCGGGCCGTCTCGTGGAGACGGATCCGGTGCAGCTTGGCGGGCAGATTCGTCTTCAACCGCTCGAATATCTCTTGAGCAATGACTTCAGAGGTCGTCGGCCGCCCCTCGAACTCTTCGATGTCGACGTTAAAGTTTTTGTGGTCGTATCGATCCACAACCAACTCATTGACTTTCGCATCGATCGCACCTATATCGGCCATCATTCCCGTCTGCGCGTCCGGCGTCCCCTCGACTGAGACTTCCAGCAGGTAGTTGTGCCCATGGCCAGCGGGGTTGTTGCACTTTCCGAAAAGCTCGAGGTTCTTGGCGTCTGATAGCCCCGGACAGTGCAGCCGGTGCGAAGCGGCGAATTCGTAAACGCGTGTGAGGGTCATTTTTCGTTCTGGTTTGAGTGTCAGCTCGGTGTAGAGGAGCGGAGTTTCTTCCAACTTGAGCTTTGTGAGTGTCACTTCCTTTGGCAAAGTCGAGGATCCAGTCAACACTTGGCCGAAGTACAACAGCAGATTCTCGGTCGAGCTGGAGTGTGTCTGAAAATAGTCAACCTCATCGTTGATGCTTTTCCCGTCGAATTTGTCCACGATCGTCCGCTGAAGAACTTCGTCGATGTCTTTGATGTTGACCACCATTCCGGTCACCGCGTCCACATCCCCCTCTACCGTGACTTCGAGTGTGTAATTGTGGCCGTGGTTGTACGGAGACGCCCATCGGCTGAAGAGCGCGCGGTTCTCTTCCTCGCTCTTCGCGGGAATCCAGTAGCGATGGCCGCTGGAGAAGAAAACGCGTCGCGTGAGCTTCATTTCTCTCTTTGATACGCCTGGGCGAGTGCCGCCGGTGCGAGCGTGCCCTTGCCGACTAAGACTAGCACGAGCAGTGCGACGATGTACGGGAGGGCCAGCAGGAGCTGAAATGGCACGTTCCAACCCAGGCTCTGAAACCGATACTGAAGACTCTCCACGAATCCGATCAACAGTGCGGCAAGGAGCACGAGCTGTGGCTTCCACCGCCCAAACGTAACCATCGCGATTGCGATAAAGCCTCGCCCCGCCGTCATGTTCTCGGCGAACGAGCCTGAAATGCCGACGGAAAGATACGCCCCCGCAAGCCCCGCAAACGCTCCCCCGAACAGCCCGGCTCCCAGCCTTAGCTTTTTCACCGAATAGCCTGAAGCTTCAGCCGCCTTGGGATACTCGCCCGCGGCCCGTAACGCCAATCCCCAGCCCGTGCGGAAGAGAAGGAACCAGGCGGCCAGCGCGGCGAGGATGAGGAAGACCATGACCGGGTCGATGCCGTTCCATTGAGGGATGGTTTTTACGTCGAGTAATGCACCGCTCTGGCCGAACTTGGCCCGATAAAGCGTGCCGGTTATGCCGAGCGCAAACAGGTTCAAGGCCGTGCCCACAACCACCTGATCGGCGGAGAGGCTGAGCGTGAACCAGGACGAGATCGCGGCCAGCAGCAGCCCCGAGCCAGTGCCCGCAAGGAGTCCCAGCCACGGATTGCCGGTGCTGAGTCCGACAAGCATCGCAAAGAACGCCGCCACCAACATCATCCCCTCGAGGCCAATGTTGATCACGCCCGACTTCTGATTGACGGTCTCGCCGATGGCAGCTAGTGCCACGGGTGCGGTGTAGCGAATGATCGTGAGCAGGCCCGCAAGCAGAGGGAGAAGCTCTGGCACGGGGCAAGTATATCGGAGGTCCGGAGGTGTAGATTCGATCTTAGTGATGCTCGCGTAGGTAATGCACGATCTGCTGCATGACCTGGCAATCAACCTCGTTATAATCCTCGATCGACTTCATCAGCGGGAGTTCGCGCATGGAGCAGCCTTGCAGCCTCGCCTTCGCGTTGCACCGCCAGGCACCGACCATGGCGGCTAACCCGTCGCCAGGGCCGTCGGTCCACTCCTTATGGATCAGCCCATGCTTGAACATGGCCTTCGCCAGTGGCTTTAACCCGAAGCTGAGCGCGTCCTTCACCATCACCGGCTCCTTCTTGATAACGTGCTTCAGGAAGTCGTACCAATTCGGCTCCGGCCAATTCTTGTGCGGCTGGCGGGCGCAGGCGGAGTTGTATTGGGTGAGGAAGTTCGACTTCTCGGCGGGAGACCAGTGGAAGCAGAGAGGCTTTTCGCACCCGGGGGCAAGGCGAAGGCGCACCTCCTCCATGTGGGCCAGCCATTCGTCGATGATTTGCGCCTCACATACTTCATTCAACAAATCGGTTGTGAAACACCGAAACGTCCATTTCCCATCCTCCATATGCCCGCAGCCGATCATGAAGATCAGCGCCTGGCCTCCGACTGCGGGCATGGCGGAGAAATCGTCGTCGAGATTGCTTACCGTTTCGAAGTCCACATAAAACTCGACCCCCGCACACGTGCCCCACTTGTCCCGATCGGCGTTCACGCGGTGCGGAAACACCTTACGAGCCTCCTGGCTGCGGATGGTCGCAAGGAAAGCGTCGAGGATCGGAGCTTGATTGGGACCCGCAATTCCGAAGTCCGCCGCCGTGGCCCGGGGGTCGCTGAAGGTGAGGATGCCGTTGGCAACCGCCCGATCCCGCTTGTCGGCACCGACGTTCCAAAGCAGGTTAGGGTCTTTCAGCGTCTGCGCAATCTCGGATTTGGCCGTGTGCCATGGACCGTCATAGGTGTTTGCGCTGTTCGGCCACAGCTCGGGGATGGAAGGTTGCGGATAGATCTGCCACTGTGCGCCCTCCGCACGAACCCTTTTCAGCCAGGCAAGCGCCCGATCCAGCTCCGTAGCCAAGGAGGGATCGTTCATGTCCACGGCCGCCAACCGTTCCAGACACCCCTTCCCTCGAAAGTCGACCCCCTTCGACACATAAGACCAGGTCCTTCCGAGAAGGTACGCGTGCGAGGGAAACGTGCCCTGAGCCTTCGCGAGAGCGCGATTTTCCAGCAGAAGTTTCGCCTTATGTTTAAGACTCGAGCTGCCCAGCGTCTCGCCGTCCGCATTGAAGCGGAGCCCGCTGAAGCGCGCATTCACGATTCGGTGGTGCAGCGGCCCATCGGCAAGTTGCGGATCATCGGTGACTCGGCACAGAACGTCCGAGCGAATCAAGAAGTCGGGGGTTGCGAAGACGCCCGCTTCTTCATCGATGAGCGTTCCGCGGTAGATGACCTCGGCACCCGCCTGTAGATACTCGATCGTTCTGGCAGAGGCCTCTTGTCGCGTCGTGGCATCCGACCACTGCGAGAGATCGACGCAGTCGAATCCCTTTTCCCGAAGGCAGCGAAGAACCGCCAACCGAAAGCTCCCTGATTTCTCCTTCAGGAATAGCCCCATGTCCGTCTCCGGGTCCTTCGGCTCGTCCTTTTGGAAGCCGTGGTCCGGGCCATAAAGCTTGAGCCAATCGAGCAGCGGTTCTTTGTGAAAGTAGTTGGAGAGATGGTAAGGAAGAATCAACTCGGCGGACGCGGCGACGGGCATGTGGGACTACTGTAACAGTTTCAAGCGCCTTATGGGAGGTGGAATTAGAAATGAATTTAGTCTCGCCGTAGCATGGGCGGCTCGCCCATGGTCTCTCAGGGCGGCTCGCCCTGAGTCCGTATCTGCCGCCAAAACTTTGATTCACCGATCAAGGTTCAGCCGACGAACCCGAGCTAAAGCGAATAGCTCGTCGCATCTGGTCCAAGGTCGTCTGTTGGCCAGCCGTCAGCCCAACAAATGGCCAATTCTCCCGGTGTCCCAAACGGCACCGTTCCAGTCCCATCACTTCATTCGCAGCCTCAGCCTCGCGAACTCGAATCTCACTCACCCAACGAAAATGCGTGAGACTCGGATGCCCCACAAGCGGCCGAACCAATTCGGCTCCCCCGCCCATTGCTCCGTCTATCCTCAACGTTTTCAGATTCGGTGCCTCCGCAAGACCCGACAAGTCGGTAAAAGACTTCAGAGTGCTTAGCTCGACTGTCCGAAGACCACTCGCTACAGCCAAGGATGGGAGACTCGACACTCGCGTCAGCGCATGCAGCATAAAACCTTGCAACTGCGGCAAGCGCGCCAAAAAGTCGACGTTCGTCAACTTATACGAGTGCCAGACCTGAGCAAAAACTAATCCGCGCAACTCCCCTATCCACGACAGATCCGTATCGCTCCCGCCTCGCCAGTCCAGCCACCATAGGTCAGTTAGCTCCGCAAGCATGCTCGGATCTTCCAACTGAACGCTCCAGCAGGTAAGCGCTTGAACCTCCCGTAGTCTGGGGAGGTCTGCGCGTGTCAGTTTTAGGTGGTCGAGCCATAAGATCCTAGGTTCTTCGCGCCACCTCCACGTGGGTTCATACTTCGTGCGCACGCTCTAGTTTGGGCTGGTAGGTGTGAGCCAATTACTCCCGCACCCCGAAGGGGTGAAAGAGCTCGTTCCCCGGGTCACTCCGGTGACCCGGGGAACGAGCCGATTTCTCCCCTCACCCCAGCGGGGTGACAGATTCCGGCCCACTAGGAACTTCGCAAAATTGATTCCAGACATGGTTGACAAAAAACGTTTTTGAACCCTACATCTATGTGAACAAAAGAAACGCCCCAAATCGACCTCCCTGAGCCAAGAGCACTCGATCCCTTCGCTCAGGAACCTCCGCGGCCGCCACCGCAGGGGAAAAGGAACCTGAAAACGCCGAAAACCACACCTGAGCGAAGCGTCGAGGCACCCCGGGGAAGGATAGGTATTAGGTTAGGTAGGTGGCTAGGTTGCAAGAATTCAAGACCCGTCCCTGCCAAACATCTCGCTATGCTTACAAGCGTAGATGTTGCGTGAGCGAGGATCGGGGACGGTGAAGCGGTGGCGGTCGGTGACCGCCTGGCTCGCGGGCCTCTCCTCACGCCGCTCCCAGCACCTCGTCTTCGTAGCCCACGTCTGGCTCTTCACCCCCTTCCTGGTGATGTGGCTTAGAGACAAGCGCATCCAGGAGATCCTCGGAGCCAAAGCCGTGGCGCAGCTCCAGCCCCTGGTCCTGGGCGTAGTCCTCTACCTCGCCATAAGAACCTGGATCGCCTACAAAGACCCGCCCTGGCTCCAATGGGACCTCGTCTTCCCTCCGATAGACGTCGTCCTCATCACCGCCATCCTCTGCGTCAGCCACCGAGGCCCCATGAGCAACATCGCCCTGCTCTACTTCCTGCCCCTGGTGGAAGCAGCCGGCACGCTGAACGTGGCCTGGTCGGCAGCCGTAGCGATCATGGTGGTGCTGGGCACGGGCCTATCGACCTTCTTCGGCCTGGGAGCCCAGCCCCTGCTCTCAGCCGGCACCCTAAAGGAGCTGTGGGACGACCAGGCCCTGAACGTGGTCTTCCGCCTCTACTTCCTCCTGGTGCTGTCGAGCCTCATGACCTACCAGGCCCTCATCGCAGCCGGCATGAGGCAAAAGCTGGCGGTGGCAGCCGACCGAAACCGCATCGCTGCCGACATGCATGACGGCGTACAAGGCCACCTAATCACCATCGCCTCGCAGCTAGAACTCCTGTCCCGTTTAGCCGAGAAAGACCCTGTTCGAGCGGCAGAGTTAGCCCGTGACGCAAGAGATATGGCAAGAATGGGCGCGGATGAGCTGAGGTTCCTGGTGCAGCGAATGCGAGCACCCGCCCTAACCGAAGGCTTCATCCCTGCCCTGCAGCAATACGCTCACAACCTCTGCTCCCGGCACAACCTGAGACTGGAATTCTCGGTAGAAGGAGCCAACGGAACGCTGGAGCCAGAAGAAGAGGCAGCCCTCTTCCGAGTCTCGCAAGAGGCCCTGAACAACGTGGTGAAGCACGCGCAAGCCTCGATGGTTTGCGTAGTCGTAAGATTTGGCGCGAAAGTAGAGCTGGAAATCAGAGACGATGGGATTGGCTTCGATGCGGGAGCCGTAGGCGCAAGCGACGGCCTAGCCGGCATGTGCGACCGCCTCAAGCAGCTTGGTGGCGAGCTGACGGTGACGAGCAAACCGCAGCAGGGAACGATTGTGGAGGCACGGGTATGAGCAAGATTCGAATATTGATTGCCGAGGATGACTCGGTTTTAAGGCGCACCATTGTGGAGCTACTGCGGCTCGAAGAGGACTTCGAAGTCGTAAGCGACGTCGGAGACGGCAAGGAACTGGTAGCCCAAGCGGGAGTCTTGCGTCCGGACGTGGTCCTGAGCGACATCGAGATGCCGCGCATGAACGGAATCCAGGCAACCAGGGAGCTGCGCAAGCTCTTTCCGGACACAAACGTGGTGATCCTGACCAAATTCGGGGATGACGACAACGTATTCAGCGCAATCAAGGCAGGCGCAGTGGGCTACGTCCTGAAAGACGCGGGCCTCGACGAAATCGCCGGTGCCGTGAGATCGGCCTCCCTCGGAGAGGGCTTCCTGTCACCGGCGCTGGTCATGCGAGTGATGTCCGAATTCACCCGCCTCTCAAAGTCGGCCCTGCACAACCGGAAGCTCTTTGCCGAGCTAAGCCGCCGCGAGATCGAAGTCCTGGAGTGCATCTCCGCAGGGATGAAGAACAGCCAAATCGCCGACAAACTCTCCCTCAGCGAGAAGACCGTGAAGAGCCACGTCGGAGCGATCTTCAAGAAGCTGCACGTGAACGACCGCACCGAAGCGGCGCTCGTAGCCCAGAAGAGCGGTATTGCCCCGGCGTAGCTTCATTCGCTATGCTGAGGGAAGTTCATGGTGCGCCTCACTGATTTAGTCTTGCCCGCCCTGGGCGTCGTGGTGCTCACCGCGATGGTGATGTCCGAGAAACTGGTGCAGCCAACTCCGCAGCCTGGCCGCGTGAAGGTCACCTACTGGGAGAAATGGACGGGCTTCGAATTCGACGGCATGAAGGCGATTGTCGATGACTTCAATAAGTCTCAGGACCGAATCTGGGTCGACATCCTGCCCATCAGCAACATCGATCAAAAAACGATGATGGCAACCTCGGCGGGCATTCCACCGGATCTGGCCGGCCTCTTTGGACCGAACGTGCCGCAGTACGTAGACGACAACGCCGTGATGCCCCTGGACAAGTATTGCGCCAAGTACGGAATCAACCGTTCGCAATACATTCCTGCCTACTGGGACATCGGAGCCTACGGCGGCAAGCTCTACTCCCTGCCTACGACTCCGGCATCGACGGCGCTTCACTACAACACGAAGATGTTCAAGGCTGCAGGCTTGGACCCAAATAAGCCTCCTAAGACTTTCAAGGAGCTCGACGCCTATGCGGAGAAGATCACCACAAAGAAGAACGGAACCTTAGGCGTTTCCGGATTCCTGCCCTCGGAACCTGGCTGGTGGAACTGGGCGTGGGGAGCATTCTATGGTGGACGCTTATGGGATGGCGAGAGCAAAATCACTGCTAACTCGCCTGAGAATATACGTGCCTTGAAGTGGGTAGCGAGCTACTCCGAAAAGTACGGTCCCGGCGATCTTCAGAGTTTTCGGAGCGGATTCGGAAACTTCTCTTCTCCGCAGAACGCTTTCATGGCAGAGAAAGTAGCGATGGAGATCCAGGGCGTCTGGATGGGCAACTTTATCTCCCAATACGCTCCTGAGCTTGAATGGGTTGCTTCGCCTTTTCCATACCCTGAAGATCGGCCCGATTTAAAGGATACGGCGATCGTCGATGAAGATGTAATCGTGATTCCGTTGGGAGCAAAACATCCCGACGAGGCATTTGAATTCATCGCTTTCATGCAAAAGCAGAAGAACATGGAGAAACTGTGCCTTAGCCATCAAAAGAACTCGCCACTTAGAAATATCAGCGACTACTTCTGGAAAGAGCACAAGAATCCCTACATCCGCCTTTTCGATAGGCTAGCCTATTCAAAAAACGCAAAGGTTCCCCCAAGAATCGGTATATGGGCGCAATACAATAGCGAGCTGATCGCGGCATTCGACGCCGTTTCCTTGCTAACGAAGACGCCAGAGCAAGCGTTGAAGGACGTAGACGCACGGATGCAACCCCTGCTCGACCAGTACATCGTGCGTCGAAAGATGCGCCAAGGGGTTTCCAATTGAACAGCCGCAAAGAAGGCCGAGCCGGATACCTGTTCGCCGCGCCCTGGTTCTTCGGCATGGCCGTTTTCCTGCTCTACCCGCTCCTTGCGTCCATCTATTTCTCCTTCTGCGACTACTCTGTGTTGAAGCCGCCCGTATGGATCGGTGCCGCAAATTACGCGGAGATTGCCAAGGACGAGGTCTTTTGGAAGACGGTCTCCAACACCGCGATTTACGCGGCCATGGTGTTGCCCATCAGCATGCTGGTCGGCCTTGGTTTAGCGATGCTCCTCAACACGAAGGTGAAAGGGATGGCGTTCTACCGCACCATCTTTTTCCTGCCGTCGCTGGTACCAATGATCTCCCTCGCCGTTCTCTGGCTATGGATTCTCAATAGCGAATACGGCGTGCTCAACCAGGCGCTCCACGTGCTTGGCCTGCCGGGACCTAACTGGCTAGGCAGTCCGGCATGGGCAAAGCCTGCCCTGGTAGTCACCAGCGTGTGGGGCGTGGGCAATGCGATGCTGATCTACCTGGCATCCCTGCAAGATGTCCCGGCTTCTCTAATTGAAGCTTCCGAGCTCGACGGCGCTAATGGTTGGCAAAAAACCAAAAACGTAACCCTGCCCATGATCTCGCCGGTGATCCTCTTCAACCTGGTAATGGGAATCATTGGAACCCTCCAGGTATTTGCCGTTCCTTACGTGATGTTGCCAAACGGCGGCCCAGACCGTTCCGGCTACTTCTATACGGCTTATCTGTTCGATAACGCTTTCCGATACAACAAGATGGGCTACGCGTGCGCCATGGGCTGGATCATGTTTATCGTCATTCTCATCCTTACGATGGGAGCCCTGAAGCTGAGTGAGAAGCACGTTCACTACCAAGGAAGCTAACGATGAAGCAGCCACTCGCTAAAACCGCGCTAATCCACCTAATGCTCATCGCCCTTTCGGCGATCTTCATCTTTCCGTTCCTTTGGGTGGTGTCCACCGCCTTAAAGCCCATCGATCAGACGATGAAGATCCCACCCGTGTGGATTCCGCGCGAGTGGCAGTTCAACAACTTTGCCGACGCGATGACGTACGGGCAGGAGAAGCTCGGATACATCCCCTTCCTCGTCTACGGCGTCAACACCATCGTCATCTGCATCCTCGTGGTATCCGGCGTAGTCATCTCCAACTCTCTCGTCGCCTACTCATTCGCGCGCCTCAAGTGGAAGGGCCGCGACTTCATGTTTGCCGTGACGCTGGCCACGATGATGGTCCCGTTCCCCGTGCTGATGGTCCCCACCTTCGCGCTCTTCCGAGAGCTCGACTGGATCGGCACCTTCCGCCCGCTATGGGTCCCCGCGTGGTTTGCCGGGGCATTCAACATCTTCCTCCTGCGGCAGTTCTTCCGCAGCATCCCGTTCGAGCTCAGCGAAGCCGCCAAGTTGGACGGCGCCTCAGAGTGGCAGACGTTCCGGCAAGTCATTATTCCCCTGGCCAAGCCAGCGCTTGCCGTGGTCGCCCTCTTCGCCTTCATGGGCACGTGGAACGACTTCCTAGGCCCGCTCATCTACCTGCTAGATCAAAAGACGTTCACCCTGGCGCTCGGCCTGCAGTTCTTCCAGAGCCAACACGGCGGCACCCCCTGGAACCTCTTGATGGCGGCTTCAACCGTCGTCATCCTGCCAGTGATCGTGCTGTTCTTCTTCACCCAGCGACTATTTATCCAGGGCATCGCCATCACTGGCTTGAAGGGGTGAGGGGGAGGATGGGAGGATGGCAGAAGACTGAATCGAAGTGGATGGCAAAGCTTCCGGCGCTCCCGTCCTCCCATCCTCCGGCCCTACCCGCTTTCGAGCGTCAAAAGACTCACTTCAGGAGGGCAAAGAAAGCGGCTTGGGGGGCCGGTGGTGCCGATGCCACGTGAGACGTAAAGCGGAGTTGGCGCATCCGGATAGTAGCCGCGCGGATACTCCCTGCCAAGATACGAGTGCATCGGCGTAATCCCGAACGGAAACCGCCACTGCCCGCCATGGCTGTGCCCGCTAATCTGAAGCGCCACGCCGGGAGGCAGCGCCTCGACCAAATCCGGCTCATGCCAAAGCGCAATCGTCGGCCCTTCCGGAAGCTCCAGATTAGGACGAGCCATCCCTTCTACGGCCGAATCGATCCCGAGCCAATTGATACCCTCGTGCTGCCAAATCTCGTTCCGCAACAGCCGGATATTCAGCGGGCCGAGCACCCGTTGCAGCCGTTCCGCATCCTGCTTGAAGAAATAGTCGTGGTTCCCCGGCACCGCCACCGCATTCCCTTTCATCAGCTTGAGGGGTAGCAGGCACTCATAAAGCTGCTCCTCCGATCCTGCCTGCCAATGATCGACAAAATCCCCAGGCAAAACCACCATATCCGGCTCCTGCGAAAGAGCAAGTGCAACCGCCCTTTGCCCAAGCTCCAGCGACCATGGCCCACGAATGTGAAAGTCGGATAACACCGCTATTCGATAACCTGAAAGTGAGGCGGGCCAGAGCGGCAGCCGAAGCGTGTGGCGCTCCAGGGTGAGCCTTTTCGACTCGACCAGCATGCCGTAAGCAAACATCGACACGCTCGCCGTCCCCACGAGCAGTGCCAAGTCTTTAATGCGCATGTCTAGATCGACTTGGCCAGGATAATCGCTTCTGCTACTTCCTTCATGGTCTTCCGAAGGTTCATCGACTGCTGCTGAATGCGCCGGTAAGCCTCCGCTTCCCCGAGCTGGTGCTCGTCCATCAGAATCCCTTTGGCGCGATCGATGAGTTTCCTCGTTTCCAAGCGCTCCTGCAGCGTTCCGACTTCCTTATTCAGATGAGCGTTCTGCTCGAAGCGGCTCCTCGCAACCTCGATGGCCGGCGGAAGGTCGCTGGGCTTGAAAGGCTTCACGAGGTAAGCGAAAACACCTGCGCTCTTTGCACGATCCACGAGTTCTTTATCCGAGTAGGCAGTGAGCAGAATGGTCGGAGCGATATTGTCTTCGGCAATGAGAGTGACCGCCTCGATGCCGTCCATTACTGGCATCTTGACGTCCAGGATGCACACGTCGGGTTGGGTGGCTTTGGCTTGGTCGACAGCCTGCTGGCCGTCGCCAGCCTCTGCGACCACTTCGTAGCCGAGGTTCTCGAGCATTTGCTTCAGGTCGAGCCTGATAATGGGATCGTCGTCTGCGATTAAAACTCTCATTGGCGGTTTCCGTCTGGGGAGACCGCTCACGACCGTGTGAGCCTGCTGTGTCCCGATTTGAGGACTTAGGATACCTGGGGGAGTAGGGGCGTCGAGGATTCGACTAGAGACTGATAGATTCGATCCGATCTTCGAATATGCGACTCAGGCTGTGAGCCTCGATGTTATCTAGCACCAATGGCCACGATTCCATGAGACATCGCCTAGTCTCCCCAAGCGTTAGGTTGCCGAAACAGATATGAACGACACGGGGAGGCGCACCTCTTAGCATGACGAGATCAGAGAAGTCTGCATCCTTTGACACGATCGTTAGCTTGCGCTCGCTCGCATACCTCCAGATGTCCCCTTCGCGATACAACTCATGAACCTGCCCTTGCAGCCACCCGTTGCGAAGCACCGGCGCGTGGTTGAGGACCTGCGGGAGGGGTGGCGGTACGTGATCGGATCGACTTCCATTCGGTCGATGCTCTCGCTGTTGGCCGTGGCCAGCCTGGTTGGCGGATGTTATTCGGTTCTTCTGCCTGTGTATGCGAAATCCTTGTTCCGTGGCGATGCGGGCACTCTTGGGCTCTTGTATTCGGCCGTGGGCTTCGGGGCTCTTGTTGCTGGGATAGCTCTAGCCGCACGCAAGTCGCTCCTAGGGATCGGCTCGTTCGTGGCGCGGCAGCCTTTGTGTTTGGGGTCGCGGTGATGGCGTTGTCGGCAGCTCCGGCTCTATGGGTTGCTTTGTTGGTTCTGCCTTTCGTTGGGTTTGGCGCGATGGCGCTGATGACAGGCACCAATACGCTCATTCAGAGCCTCACCGATGATCACATGCGGGGGAGGGTGATGTCGTTCTTCACGATGGCGTTTGTGGGCACCATGCCATTCGGCAGCTTCGCCTCAGGCGTAGCCGCTGAGCTGGTAGGTCCCCGAATACCCATCCTCTGTGCCGGAACTGGCGGCAGTCGCCGCGACGCTGGCGTTTCTGCGAGTCTTGCCGAAAGCGAGGGCGGAGGGGCGACCGATTTTGGCAGAAAAGGGGCTTATCCCCTCTGACGGCATGATCGGCGATCTGTCCTGTCGCGAAGCCGCCCAGAATGCCTAGCCCTCTACGTTGATCGATCGAGTGAGCCTGCAGTAGGCTCACTCGAAGCTTGGACTAGGGCGGTGAGATGCCCCAGAAGTTGTACCGGTAAGTTCCTGCCGAAGTCTCGTCGAACACCAGCGTGACATCGGAGCGGCTCGGGCTGTCGAAAGTGCCGGAGAATAGGACTGTCTTCGATCCAGGGGCAGTCACCGCGAATCGGTCAGCTCCGGAAGGCAAGTCCATCACGAAGCCCGTCTCTGCAGAGCGATTGGTTTTGACCGGAGCGACATCATTCACCGTTTGGCCCGGCCCTAGGATGTAACCGTCAAAGTCTTGACCCGATGCGATGTATCCGAGTACGAATCGCAGACGGAACTCGCCGGATGCGACGGTTGTGGTGTCATCCACGATCGGCACGATGACGGTGTTCGTCGTCGTACCTGCGATGACGATCGAGAGTTTCTCGTTGTCTTCTAGTGTGATATCGCGGGAGGATCGCTGGACGCCACTTTCGAGGACTCGTATCTTGCCGGCTCTCTCAGTAATCGTGCTGAAACTGCTGAAAGCGCCAACTGCGACGTTATCGGCAATGGTTCTGGCCGCTCCGCCAGTGGGTGTAAAGGTCACGGTGTAAGGTCCGGTGCTTGGAACGGCGGCAAAGGCGCGCACGACCGGGTTAAGGTCGACAGTCCCGACGGTGACGGACACGGGATTGCTGGTAACGACGGAGCCGTTCTGATTCGTGTAGCTCACCCGGGCGGTCGCCGTGCCATTCGAGACGCCTATCGCGGTGTCGTGATTGAAGCTTAGAACGTCGGTGTTTGAGGATGTCCAGTTGGTGAGGCCGCCGAGTTGCGAAGTCACGTCTGCGCCGCTTGACGTTCGAGCTGTGAACTGGAGTTTCCGCTGCTGTCCCACGTCCAAGTGTTGGCCCGCTGCGACGACGAGGCTCGTGACGACATCAGGCGTGGACCCTGAATCGCTTCCCCCGCCGGCGCATCCGATGAGTGAAAGCACTGCCACAACCATAAGGCATAAGTAAGAACCGAATTTCATCAAAACTCCCCTGACAAGTTCTGAACGATAAACAGGCTCTCCATGTTTCGGGGTGTGCCGCGGTGACCGGCATCGCTCGTTTGCGATTCGGTGCGGCAGAACGTTAGACTTGCCAGGTTGTCTTGAAGTGCAGCTTCGCGACATTTCCCAGGTTCTGCCGCCCATGGGTCTCTACAAAGCGTTGAGCGGTGGGGATGACGTTTCCGGCTCCTTTCGGCAGTTCAATTCCGTATTGCTCGCCAAGAGCTTTCAGCCGTCGCAGAAATTCGGCGCGCGCGAGAATGGAGGCGGCGGCAACGGCCATATCAGCCTCCGCCCTCACCATCGAGCGGAACTCGACGCCTCTCCCTTTCTCATACAGAGCTTTCTTTACGACGGCACCTCCCGCGGCGAATTGGTCAGAGATGACGAGCGTGCAAGGCTGAAGCTCCAGCACATTCTCGATAGCTCTGGCGTGCCCCCAGGCGAGGAGCGTGTTGAGGTTGCGAAACTTTTCGTAGAGTTCGTTGTACTTGGCGGGTCCGATTGCGATGACCGAGTGCGGGCAGATCGCCTTGATCGTTCCGGCGAGACGCAGCGCGATCGGATCCGTGAGTTTCTTGGAGTCTTTTACGCCCTCAAGTTCGGCGATATGCTCGGCTCCGACATAGCAGGCGGCAATGACAAGCGGGCCGAAATAATCCCCTTTGCCGCTCTCGTCAACCCCGATCCGCCCATCACCCACGGCCCGGCAGTCTACCGGGAGCGCGGACGTCCCGTCCGCTCACGTACTCTGGACGTCCCCGTCCAGTTAGATTAGCTAGCCAGCCGCTCAGCCGGGGCGACAACCGGATGGAGCCGCAACGAGTCGTTGATTCGCCGGATCTCCTCGATCGGCAGCTTTGGCTTGCGGTCGTAAGTCAGCAATCCATTCGCCTCCTGCTCAACGTCGGTTAGCTGCGTGTAGCAGAAGCCCGACACGAAGTGTAGCGAGGCGATTCCCGCCATGAGCTCCTCGTACTTCGCGAGCAGCTCGGCCGGGTCCTCGACGGAGCCGTAGGTGTTGTAGAGCACGTCCCACTGATCTTTCGGCAGCCAGTAGGGCTTGATCAAGAAACCGCCGACCTCCGTGAGCATGACTGGCTGGCCACGGTAGACCGCCCCATCCGCAAACGTGACTTTGCCGTCCCACCAGGAAAGCTCCGGCAGCGGACCGCCCAACGCCGTTTCGCGATATTTCTCGATCATTTCGGCACCAGTGGCGGTGTAGTCGTGGATCGTGCAGATGTCCGTCACGTCCGTGTGCTCCCAACCGTCGTTGTCGATAACCGGACGGTATGGGTCGAGGAATCTCGTGAGGCTGACAGCCCGCTCTACGAAGGCATATTGCGCGGCGTGACCCTTGGCAATTTCCGGCACGCCCCAGCTCTCGTTAAGAGGCACCCATGTGACGAGGCAGGGGTGGTTGTAGTCGCGTTGGACGACTCGTCGCCACTCGGCGAGGAAGGTCTCCTCAGCCTCCGGCGACCAGGCTCTGGCATTGGCCATCTCGCCCCAAACCAGCAGGCCGAGTTTGTCGCACCAGTAGAGCCAGCGCGGGTCTTCCACCTTTTGATGCTTGCGCGAGCCGTTGAAGCCCATCGCCTTCGTGATCTCCACGTCTGCTCTAAGGGCATCGTCGGTTGGGGCGGTCATGAAGCCTTCCGGCCAGTAGCCCTGGTCGAGAACCATCTTCATGTAGACCGGCTCGCCATTCAGCAGGAATTCGCCGTTGCGCAACTCGACGCTTCTCATTCCCGCGTAGGAGCGAACTTCGTCCACGATCTCGCCGTTCTGCTTGAGGCGCACCACGATGTCGTAAAGGTGGGGGGTCTCCGATGACCACAGCTTTGGATTCTCTGCTCGAAGCTTCACCTGCGCCGCCGCGTTGCTCGTGTCTTTCCGGACATGGCTGACGACTTCATCGCCGTCCATCAGGTCGAGCTCGATGGTCCAGTTGGAGGCGGGAGCGTGGAGGTACACGCGGACTCTAAACAGCTCGTCCTCGAGATCGGGAGTGATCCGCAGGCTCTCGATGCGACACTGGGGAACTGCCTCCAGCCACACCGTCTGCCAGATGCCGGTCGTGCAGAAGTAGTCGATGCCGTGCGGCATGCCGTTCCAGGCCTGCTTGCCCCGGGGCTGGGTCAGGTCCTGCCGGTCTTCCACTCGCACGACGATGCGGTTGTCTCCCTCGTGCACATAGGGCCCAATGTCAAACGAGAACGGCACATGTCCGCCGCGGTTGCCGCCGACGAGTTTGCCGTTTACCCAGACTGTGCTGGCGTAGTCGACCGCTCCGAAGTGGAGCAGCAGGTCCATGCCCTTCCACTCGGCTCGATATTCGACGGTACGCGCATACCAGACCACCTCGTGAATCTCGCGCTCGTTAATGCCGGATGCCTCTGCCTGATAAGGGAAAGGAACGATGATCTCGCGGGGTAGATTGCGGCCGTCGTACCAGCCGTCCCCGAGTCCGACGTCTCCGCCATCGAAGGCGAATTCCCACGGCCCGTTCAGATTCTGCCAATCCTGCCGCACGAACTGCGGTCGCGGATACTCCGGTCTCGGAATGCTTCTTTGCATCATATCGGTTTGCACTTGCGTGCGACTCCTGAAGGTTTTAATGCTTTGAGGGATATAAACGATGCTCGCTTCGCACTAATTGCGTCCACAATCACAATTCACAGAAGGGTGTGTTTTAGATTCAAAATCTGTCAAAAGGGGGACGCGCGCATCAGTTCACGTAAGCGCATAACTTGCTCGCATCATCGCAATAGTTTTTGGGGAACGTATCTGTAAAATCTGATGATTACTAGTCCAGACTAACCTCGTACTCAATGCGACCAAAGCAAAAGTGCGACATTAGCTGGAACACGGACGCACGAAGCGCCGTCTTAGCTGCGGGAGCACGAACGGGCCGCTCTTTCCTTCTGGAACCGCCGCGACGGGAGTCAGCCGGCGCACGGCCTGGTTCCGCAATTCTTTTGCCGCTTCCAAATTCTGTTCGGGGGAAAAGATATTTGGAAACTATCACTTTACAGTCCACACCAGAGACGCCGACCTCGGCTCTCAAGAGTAAGGACGATTCGTTCGGCATATTAGTCTTCAGCCATTTGCGCTGGAGTTTCGTTTGGCAGCGGCCGCAGCAGTTCCTTTCAAGATTTGCGGAGAAGCACCCAGTCCTCTTCGTCGAAGAGCCGGATTTCCGACTCGAAGATGGCGCCGAGCCCGTGCTCGTCATCGAGAACGCGGACAAGAACGTCACCACCGCCACCGTAGCCTTCCCGGCAGCAATGAGGGGCCGCCCGGAAGTCGCCGAGATCATGCGGGAATACACCAACCAAGCGATCGAAACGGTCAATAAAGAGGGCCAGTTCGACAACCCGCTCCTTTGGTATTACAGCCCGATGGAAGCCGCCTGGTCGCTGGACCACTTCAAGGGCAGAGGCATCGTGTACGACTGCATGGACGAGCTTTCCCAGTTCCGAGGCGCACCGCCCGAGCTGATCGAGAACGAAAAGCGCCTGATGGAGCGAGCCGACATCGTCTTCACCGGCGGCTACGAGCTCTGGATGAAGAAGTCCGCTCAGCATAAGAACACGCACTTCTTCGGCTGCGGCGTTGAATACGACCACTTCAGCAAGGCGCAAAACGACATGACGGCTATCCCTGAAGATGTGCGCGAACTAAAGCGCCCAATCATCGGCTGGTTCGGAGTCGTCGACGAGAGAGTCGACTACGATCTGATCAAGAAAGCCGCCGAGCTGCGGCCAGACTGGTCGTTCGTCCTGGTTGGCCCCGTGGTCAAAGTCGATCCCGCGTCGCTCCCGCAGGCGGACAATATCCACTGGCTCGGAGGACGCGATTACAAGGTCCTGCCCAACTACTGCCGCGCGTTCGATGTGTGCATGATGGCCTTCGCACTCAACGAAGCAACCGAATTCATCAACCCGACCAAAGCGCTCGAATATCTTGCCACCGGCAAGCCCGTGGTCAGCACCCCTGTCCGGGACGTGGTGCGGCAATACACGGACAGCGTCATGATCGCGAAATCTCCGGAAGACTTCATAGCATGCGTCGACAAAGCGCTCAACAGCCCAGACCCAGAAATGACGCGACGCGGCATCGAAAGAGCGCGCGACGCAAGTTGGGAATGCACGGTCGAGAAGATGCAGGACTTGATCGGCGAAGCGGTGGACGCAAAGACCCCGCCCGGCGCCTTCTTGTCCTAACACGCCTTCACAAAGCGGTGGCCGAACGCCACCGCTTTTCATACCGAGGAGCCTGAAGCTGCTGTAAAAGCTCCTCGAAAAACAAGATCAGGGGAAAGAAAAATTGGAAAAGAAAATCGTTATCTTAGGCGCAGGACCCACCGGACTCGGAGCGGGATACCGGCTCAAAGAGCTTGGCTACAAAAACTTTCACATCTACGATAAGAACACCTACATCGGCGGTCTCGCCAGCTCCTTCACCGACGAGCATGGCTTCACTTGGGACATCGGCGGCCACGTCATGTTCTCGCACTACGAGTATTACGACAAGGTCTTCGTCGATCTCATGGGCGAGGATTATCAGGAAAACATGCGCGAATGCTGGCTACGCATGTTCGATCGCTGGGTCCCCTATCCCTTCCAAAACAACATCCGCTACCTGCCGCCCGAAGTCACCTACGAGTGCATGGCGGGCCTCATCGAAGCCCAAACCCAGCGCGACCACAAGGATGCGAAGAACTTCGGCGAATTCATCGACGCCGTCTTCGGCGACGGCATTTCCAAGGTCTTCATGCGCCCGTACAACTTCAAAGTCTGGGCCCACCCCGCCGAGATGATGAACAAGGAGTGGATCGGCGAGCGCGTCGCGATGATCGACATCAACCGCGCCCTCAAGAACATCATCCTCCAATCCGACGACTTCGGCTGGGGCCCGAACAATAAGTTCAAGTTTCCCCTGCGAGGCGGCACCGGCGAGTTCTACCGACGCTTCGCCAAGCCGCTCGAAGGCCACTACACCCTCGGTGCCGAAGTCGAGTACATCGACTCCAAGCAGAAGAAGGTCTATTTCGCCGATGGCAAGATCGTCAGCTACGACATCTTGATCTCGACGATGCCGCTTGACGTCCTTTGCAACGAGGTCCTCAACGGCGCGGTGCCTCAGGAGATCAAGGATGCGACTTCACGGCTGAAGCATTCCGGCGGGTACATGGTTGGCATCGGACTCAAGCAGCCTTGCCCGAGCACCAAGTCGTGGATGTACTTCCCGGAGGATAACTGCCCGTTCTACCGCGTCACCTATCTGAGCAATTACAGCAAGTACATGACCCCCGACGCGGACAACTACTACTCGCTGCTCTGCGAAGTCTCCGAGTCCGAGTTCCGCCCCGTCAACAAGGAAACCGTCATCGATGACGTCATCCAAGGTCTCATCAACGCCGGCCTTTTGGAAGAAAAGGACGTCCAGGACATCGTCTCCCGCTGGCTCTACCACGCCGATTACAGCTATCCGACTCCAACCGTGGAGAGGGATGAGATTTTGGCTAAGGCGATCCCCTGGCTCGAGGAGAACGACATCTACTCCCGCGGGCGGTTTGGCATGTGGAAGTACGAAGTTGCGAATACGGACCACACGCTGATGCAGGGTGTGGAGCTGGTGAACCGGCTGCTGCTTGGCGAGCCTGAGACGACGATCGGTATCAAGTACGAGTCCACGCTCGATGGGCGGCAGGCTGCGGTGCATGAGCGGTCAGCATTGGCTGGATCTGGCGATCCGAAGAAGGAGGCTGAGAGAGCGGCTTTGCTTCATGCGAAGACCTTCGCTTATGCGGACCGGCCGGTTAACAATGCGGGGGATAAGGACGAGGTCCATATCTCGGAGGAAGAGCTGGGCGTTACGGTTAAGGACTGAATGGGGTGATGGGGTGATGGGGTGATGGGGTGAAGGCCCCGTCACCCCTCTCTCATGTCCAACCTAGCCAACAACCTAACCTAATACCTTCACTTCCTAAGGTGGCCGAAACCTTCGGCTCAGGGATGGTTTTGGCGCCGTGGCAGGTTCGGAGGAACCTAGCTTTCTTCCCTGAGCAGATGTCCGCCTGGCTTCCTGAGCAGAGGGTTGGGTGTTTCTTACTCCGTGAAGGTTCGTCGTCGCAGCTTTCGCACGTCCATACAGTAGTAGGTTTCAAATTCGATTTTTGTCAACCAGTTCGAATTTAAAAAACCTCAGAAACCTGCGTGCGGCGGATCGAACGCACTCTTGGTGAGTTTCGGATTACGCGGAATGAACCGCCGGGCGGAGCTCAATGTCGGACTCTGCTCGCCTGAGAATCTCTCTGGTGATCGGGGCGACTTCGCCTTTCCCAAAGAGTACGAAGCGGACAACGTAGGAAAATGGATTGCCTTCAGTCCAGTTGAAGTAAGCATGGGGGCGCTTGCCGGTTCGGTCTCGGACCCAGAGCATTAAGGCGGCGAGGGAATTGGGGATTGCCGTTCCGTGGGCACGCAGGACACGGTATTTGCCCACGCGATGTCCTTCCACCCGGAGCACGCTGGAAAACGCGGAAGGGTCGGTGACGAAAATTTCCACGAACAGCAAGGACTCCGAATCCTCGATTTGGTGGTCTTCTCGAGCCTCCAGGTCCTGGCGCTCGTACTCTGCCTCGTCCATTTCCTCGGGCCGGTTCGGGATCAGGCGGATGATCTCGCCGGAGCTTGCCTCTGCGATCAGTTCGAGAGCCTTGATGTCGACGTCGACGCGATCGACCCTCAGTTCGAGTGTTCGCCAGATGCGCGAGATGAACGACACCACAACGATGCTCAGGATGAATAGCGAAGCGATTCTGACGCCGTCAGGCCGCTCGACCACGTTCGCTCCTGTCGTATAGAGGAACGCCAGCGTGATCGCAGCGGTCCCCCAGCTTGCGAGTTTGTTTCCTTCCTTACGGTAGGCGATCGTGACCGCGAACGCCGCCGATGTCATCAGGACCAGGACACCGGTGGCGTAGGCTCCTCCTTGCGCATTCACATCGGCCTTGAAAACGACGGTGACCAAGAAGCAGATGCCGGTAAAGATCAAGACGAGGGGCCTCGCGGCCCGTGTCCACTCAGGGGCCATGCCGTAGCGGGGCAAGTATCTGGGCACGATGTTCAATAGCCCTGCCATTGCCGATGCGCCGGCGAACCAGAGGATGAGGATCGTGCTGAGGTCATACAGAGAGCCGAATGCACTTCCGAAGAACTCGTGCGCCAGGTAAGCGAGCGCTCGTCCGTTCGCCTTTCCCGCAGCGTGAGTAGCCGTGGCGGCTCTGAACTCCTCTGAAGGAATGTGCGCGATCGTGATCACCGAACTGGCGAGCAGGAAGACGCTCATGATTAATGCCGCGGTGCTCAGCATCTTCCTCGTATTGGCGATTCGCCGCACTGGCCTCTTGGGATTCTCGCCTGCGCCACCCTTCACCAGGGGCATTACCGCGACGCCCGTTTCGAACCCGGAGAGTCCAAGCGCCAGTTGCGGGAAGGCGAGTAGGGCGGCACCGATGAGGAGGAAGACGTTGTTTCCCCGGGACTCTTGCAGCGTTTCCCACCAATCGGTGATCTCGTGCGGCGTCGAAAGGAGCCCGTACAGGCCGCGGGCGATGACGATAGTGTTCAGCCCCAAGTAGAGAACCACTAGAACTACGGCGATTCCGATCGCCTCTTTGAAGCCTTTCAAGAAGACTGCGGACAAGAGGCTGACGAAGACCAGGGTGACCAACACTGCCTGTCCGTGAAACATAGCCGGCACCAGAGGGTTCTCGATGAAATGCGCTGCGGCGTCCGCGGCCGAGAGGGTGATGGTGATCACGAAGTCGGTCGCCACGAAACCCAAGAGCACCAGCACGAACAGCTTGCCGGACCAGTAACTGAGCAGGTTCTCCAACATGGCAACGGAGCCGTCTCCGTTCGGGCTCTCCTTGGCAACCTTGCTGTAAATGGGCAATGCTCCGACGAGCGTAAGGAGGACCAGGATGAGGGTGGCGAGCGGCGAGATGGAGCCGGCGACCAAAGCAGCGATCCCAGGCTGATAGCCGAGGGTGGAAAAGTAATCCACGCCAGTGAGGCACATAACCTTGTACCAAGGCTGCCGCTTGTGCTTCCCTTCGTGCTCGTGGGGGCCTTCGATCTCTTCGACGTGCCCTTCGAGGAGCCACTTCCGCCAAAGGGGATTGTTCTTATCTGCGGCAATGGCCACCCTTAGATGGTGGCGAGCAACTGGCCCTGAATCGCCCTTTCGGCCGCAATCCTTACGCTTTCTTTACAGGCGGAATGTGCCACGCTTGCAACGTGCAAAGGCACCGAGCCAGAGGATATTCGGCGGCTATTTTAATGACCGGTATGGCCACGGCCATCGGCTATTTGCTGCACGGGCAGGTCGACCCTGCCAACCTGATCATGATTTATCTGGCGGGGGTCGCCATCGTGGCGAGTCGGTTCGGACGGGGTGAGTCGGTGCTGTGCTCGGTGCTCAGCGTTTTGGCTTTCGACTTCCTCTTCGTGCCCCCGCACGGGAGTTTGGCCGTTTCCAACTCGCAGTACCTGCTCACGTTCGTGGTTATGCTGGGAGTCGCGCTGCTGATCAGCGACCTTACGCAGAGAGTCAACGAGCGGGAGCGGCGGACTTCCGCGTTGTACACGCTCAGCCGCGAAATGTCGCAGAGTCGCAGTAAGCGCGGGATCGCTGCTGCGGCGATCAAG
This sequence comes from Fimbriimonas sp., assembly GCA_041288075.1. Lineage (GTDB taxonomy): Bacteria > Armatimonadota > Fimbriimonadia > Fimbriimonadales > Fimbriimonadaceae > Fimbriimonas. Next base: position 10,831 of record JBGGMI010000003.1, on the reverse strand, counting down.
CAGATAAGGGAAGTGTTCGACGCGGACTCGGCGGTGATGCTTGCGGAGGCGGGGCTCGAGTCGATCGGAGTATCGCGCACGGGGTTCGAGCGTGGGGATAAGGAGCTCGAAGCAGCGCAATGGTCGCTGACCCATAGTGAAGGGGCGGGCAAAGGCACTCCCGTCCACTCTGACGCCTCGGGGCTTTACCTGCCGCTCCGCGGGAGCCAGGGCACCGTTGGCGTGCTTGCGGTTCTGCCGCCCAATCCTTTCTCTTCGGCTCAACAGACGCTGCTAGAGACATTCGCGAACGGGCTCGCGATGGGGATGGAGCGCGCGGTGCTTGCGAAGGAATCGCACGAAGCGCGGCTGGATGCGGAGTCGGAGCGGATGCGGAACGCTCTGCTCAGCTCGATCTCGCACGATCTGCGGACGCCATTGACGGCGATTGCCGGTGCGGCGAGCTCGTTGCAGAGTGGACGCGGCGACGTTAAGGAACTTGGCACGACGATTTACGAGGAGTCGATGCGGCTGAACATCCAGGTTCAGAACTTGCTCGATATGACGCGCCTTCAATCGGGCGAGGTGAATCCTCGGGTGGAGTGGAACTCAGTGGAGGAGATCGTTGGTAACGCGCTCGCGCATGCCAAAGAGCTGCTGCATGGCCGGGAGGTGCATGTGAACCTTCGCGCGGATTTGCCTCTTGTGCTCGTTGATGGCCAGCTTATCGAGAAGGTGCTGTTGAACCTGTTGGAGAACGTCTCCACCCATACACCGGCGGGCTCACCCGTAGAGATCAGCGTGGACGACATGCGGGAGAAGATCCGCATCAATGTGGCCGATCACGGGCCTGGCATTCCTAAAGGGGAGGAGGCGAAGGTGTTCGAGCGGTTCTTTCGGCGCGAGATCAAGTCCGAGGGGCAGGGATTTGGGCTGGGGCTTGCCATCTGTCGCGTGATCATGACGCTCCACAAGGGGTTGATATGGGTTGAGAATCGGCCCGACCCGCCGGGAGCGCTGTTCCACATCGAAATCCCTAAGGCGGATAAGCAGCCAGAGGTTCCGACTGGCTAATCCTTGCCGCGTTTTGGTGATCGAAGATGAGGTGGCGATTCGACGCTTCCTCCGTTCGAGCCTGGATAGGAAGGAGTACGAGCTGGTGGAGGCCGAGAATGGCCGGCATGGGCTTCAGCTTGCGGCGACTGCTTCGCCAGCGATCATCCTACTGGACCTTGGTCTGCCCGATATGGATGGGGTGGAGGTCGCCCGGTCGATCCGAGACTGGTCGGCGGTCCCGATCATTGTGTTGTCGGCTAGGGGTCGGGAGCAGGATAAGGTCGATGCGCTGGACTCGGGCGCGGATGATTATCTGACCAAACCGTTTGGAATCGGCGAGCTTCTGGCCAGGATGCGTGTGGCCCTGAGGCATGCCGCGAAGCTAGATGCGTCGGAAACGGTGTTGGAGGTTGAGGATGTGCGTATCGATCTGTCTTTGAGGCAGGTGCTTCGTGGCGGGGTCGAGGTGCATTTGACTCCGAACGAATACAAAATGCTCGCGATTCTGGCACGTAATGCGGGGCGCGTATTGACTCATCGGCAGCTTCTCCATGAGGTTTGGGGACCTGGCTATGAGTCAGAGACGCATTACCTGCGTGTCTATATGGGTCAACTGCGCCAAAAGCTGGAAGCCACGCCCGCGCAACCTCAATTCCTTTTGAACGAGCCGGGGGTTGGCTATCGGTTGAAAGCGTAGTAAGCCAGGTTCTTCTCTAAGAAGCGGATGTTGCATGATGGGAATCATGCGGGAGGAATCGCCAAAACGAATTGCCCTGCTTGTCGGCTGGCGCACTCTCTGCAGATTTCTCGCCTTTCTTGTGAGAAAGAGCGCACGTATGACGTGTTTGGTGTCATGCGAACAAACCCTTTCTCTGTGGTGCGAACAATGAGATGTTTTGCAATTTCCTAATCGTCTCTTTAATCCCCGCCTGGCGCTTGGAGCTCTGGTCGTAGCATTCGTCGTTCCCTTGGCTTCTGCCCAGTCAGTGATCAGTTGGGGCAACTACTATACTTTTGTTCCCTCTGCGGCGCAATCGGGAGTCGCCAAACTCGTCGCGCGAGATGCCATGCGCGTCGCGCTGAAGGTCGATGGAAGCGTCGTCACCTGGAATGGCGGGGGTGGCGCACCGGGCTTTGGACCGGCTGGACTCGAGTCTGGCGTTACGGACATCGCCGCAAGTAGTCATCACGTCCTGGCCACCAAGAATGGCGGAGTCGTGATTTGGGGCGGGGACTCGGGATATGGCGAGACCACCGTACCGGGCTACGCATCTTCGGGTGCTACCGCGATCGCAGCCGGCTCCTACTTCAGCGGCGCGATTATCAACGGCGAAGTAAAGGTTTGGGGCTCGCCTTACAGCGGCTATACAACGGTTCCGGTGGCGGCTCAGTCAGGCGCTCTCGCTCTAGCTGCCGGCAGAGATCACCTTCTCGCGATAACCTCGACTGGCGGAGTCGTCGCCTGGGGCATCAACTACAACGGGACAACCAACGTGCCGACTGGCGCGCTATCCGACGTGGTCGCCATTGCGGTTGGCAACTGGCATAACTTGGCCCTTAAGTCGGACGGAACCGTCGTTGCATGGGGCTCCAACTATGCCGGGGAAACGGATGTTCCTGTCGGTCTCACCGACGTTCAAGCGATCTCAGCTGGCTATGACTTCAGCATGGCTCTCAAAACCGACGGCACGGTCGTCTGTTGGGGCTCGAACAATGGGACGCGTACGTTCCCGCCGACGCTGCACGACGTTTCGGGCATCACCGCCGGCACGTTCGGTGCGTATGCGATCCGAGCGCCCTTTGCGGCGGAGACGATCGTTTCTCCCAACAGCATTGTTTCGGGCAGTGCGGGAACTGGAACGGTGACTCTAACGGATCCGGCACCCGCAGGCGGCGCGACGGTCACGCTGTCTTCCAACGACGGATTGGTTCATGTGCCGGCTTCGGCAACGATTCTCGAAGGAGAGACGACGGCTACGTTTCCCGTTACGACCGAAATTGTGTTCGGCGGCGGCAGAGGTCCGACGATCTCTACAACCTACGCTGGTGAAACCCACAAGACGAGCTTCCTGGTTAGCGCGCATAGCGCGAACTTGGCCCTCAGCCGGAGTTCGGTGATCGCCGGCTCGGATCAAGCAATTATCGGGACGCTTACCTTGAGCTCGACCTTCCCAGTGCCGTTGACTTTCACTCTGAGCGCGAGCGCGGGAGTCGACCTGCCCGTTAGCGTAAAGGTGCCCGCAGGCAAATCGGTGGTGACCTTCAAGGCGCTGACGACCAAGGATATCGCCACGGGATCGTATTGGGATGAGTGGGATGAAGTGTGGTACCCCTACATCAACTCGATTGGCGCAGATTATCAGGGCGCCGGGTACGGAGCATCCTTCGTTGCGGTCCCGCTGACTGCATCTCTAAGCTTGGCTAACTCGGGTTATGCGGGGCAGTACGTGTCTGGGCTCGTGACGCTTAATGCGCGTCCGCGGTTCACGACTCCTGTTGCGATCTCCACGGACGATGTGGCGATGCCCGGGTTTAGTGTGGATGTGATGCCGGGCACATCAGCCTCTGGCTTCAACTTGTACTTGCCGATCGATTCGGCGAGCCACAAGGTTATCGTGACGGCTGGGCTGAACGGCACGAATAGATCGCGAACGATCTCGATCCTGGCGAACGACCTTGCGAGCTTGACACTTTCGTCGAGCAGCGTCACGGGTGGAACGTCGGTGACGGGCACGGTTTCCGTTCGGTATCCGGTTGGAGTGAACACGACGGTTGCGATCGCATCGAACAAGATCTTCGCGGGAGTCCCGGCGACGGTTACGATCCTTGCGGGTTCGAAGTCGGCGACGTTCACGGCTACGACGACTCATGTGAACTATGAGAAGCTGGTGAAGCTGACGGCCACTCGAAACGGCAAGACGCTTACGGCCAATTTAACGATCACGCCCTGATCGCCAGGTGCGCCCTTCCCTCCAACGTCTGTTGGGGGAAGGGCTTTGTTTCCTTTCGGGTGATGAATGTGGGCCTTACGCAACCTCTTCGAGGTTAGGGAACAGGTTGCTTTGGTCTAGGGCAGCTCCGGGAGTCGCAACCCTAGGGCTTGAAGGTGGAACCTCTGCGAGGTGTTTTGCGACGGCCGTCAGGCTGGGAACCACATTCGTTCCGTCCGTAAATTCCTCCAATTTGCGCAAACAATATTGCACCATCTCGTCCCTTAACCTATACTGCTCTCGGGCATAGTCCCGGGAGATCAATTGAATCTATTTCTACTTTCTTTAATGCTAGCGCCGGCAGCGTCGCCCGCTGGCCCGGTAGAGCTTATCGTGGGCTCTCCGTCGCTTAAGATCGAAGCCATTGCTAAAGTGGCCGGCCAGCTCGGCCGCCTCACTTCCTTAACCGGTACGGGCCTTTATCGCCTGACCCTGAAAGACGGACTGACTGCTCAGAACGCCAAATTGGCGCTCAAGAAGAAGGGTCTTGACTACGTCTTTTCAACGGAAACCCTGCGCGTCGACCCGAACTCTCTGAAGTCCGTCGAGCAACACATTGAGATGAAGCGCGCATCCGCCAAAATCCTCCGCAAGACGGCCGAGGAAGTTGGCGTGGACTTTTATGAGGCGCTCGAGTTCTATCTTAAGCCCCGGGTCGACGAAAACGGCTTGCTCCCGCGCGACGCTTACGAGCGTGGCGCGAGGCAGCGAGCCCGAATGCCGATCGCTCGCGTTGGCAAGAAACAGAACGGCGTAGGTGCCCTTAAAGTCGCCACGGGCGCCAACTGGATGTTTATGGGCCCGCAGGGCCTCGATGTCCCTTATCGCCAATATTACGGGGTTGCGACCATTAGCGGTCGGAAGAATGACGTCGTCTATGCGAAGTCGGCACCTTCTACTATGTACGCGGCTTCGGCTGGCGGCGGCGTTTGGAAAAGCACGGACGGCGGAACGAACTGGCTTCCGAAGTCTGACGGCTGGAAGTTCCTGCACTCGAGCACGGTTGCGGTTTCGCCTACGGATGCAAACCTTGTGCTTGCTGGCACTGGGGACTACGTGGGCTTCTTCTCCGCGCAGACCTTCGGCATTATGCGATCGACCGATGGCGGAGCGACCTGGACCAACGTTGGAGTGGCCGAGCTGAGCGACAAGATCGTGAGCAAAATCGCTTTTGATCCGGATGATCCCAACATCGTCCTTGCGACTGCGGGCCGGGGCGTCACCGCCGGCGACATCTACCGCTCTATCGATGGCGGTCAGAGCTGGACTCGCACTGGCGCGCTCGATGGAAGCTGGGATACGGTCAACTATTCGCCGCTGGAGATCTCTCCCGGTGTTCGACGTGCGTGGGCTTGCGGCGGAGGCACGGCCTCTGGCACCAAGATCGCCTATTCCGACGATCGTGGCGTGACCTGGACCATGGTTGCCAACCCGGTTGGCTTCACGACGGTCGAGCAAAACCTGCATGTGGCTGCTTCAGCCAACGATCCGGATGGCGTTTACGTTATCGGACCGATCAATCAACGCGTGTATAAGTCGATGAATGGCGGTGCGGCATGGACCGAAATCACCGCTGGGCTGAATGCCGACTGGAGCCAGTCGGACTACGATAATTTCGTCACCGTGGGCAAGAACGGGGCAAACGACGTGGTCTACATTGGCCTCATCTCGGTTCACGCGTCGCCCAATGGCGGTTCTACTTGGGCCGACATCGGGCTGACGGCGACTGCCAGCGCTAAGTGGCACAACGACCAGCACAGCATGACTTTGCATCCGACGAACCCGAACGAGGGCTTCGTTTGTGCAGACGGCGGCCTGGCGCAGGTTGTGTACAACCCGGCTGGAAACAGCGCGACGTTTACGATGAAGAACGCTTCGTTTGGGGACGAGCAGTTCTATTCGCTGGCGCTGCATCCGACGAACCTTGGGTTCATCATGGGTGGCACGCAAGACAATGCGACCCCGGCTTCCAGGAACAACTTGGCGGCTTGGAAGAACCTTTATGCGGGCGACGGCGGCTTTGCGGGATTCAACAAGGCATCGCCTGGAACGCACTATACGACGGCGCAGGGTGGCAGCGTGTACCGCTATGACAGCGATCTGGACACGACCCCGGTAGGCGTTACACCGACAGGTGCCTCGGTGTTTGTGACGCCGCTGGCAATGGGCAACTCTGGCTACACGGATCCGTTTACGGTTACCGGCAACAAGCTGCGCCGGCTGTCGGCGAACCGGTGGACGGCTTCTAAGACCACGCTGAGTTCCAATGCGGAGCGGGTGGTGGTTTCGTCCCTCAACGGGCAGCGGATCTTTACGTGCCATGCCAACGGGGACATTTACATGTCCACCAACAATGGGTCTACGCTGGTCAAGATCGATGGCAACCTGCCTGCGTTCGCGATCGGATCGGTTTGTGAGTCTCGGTTCACGAACTATGACATGGTGGCGGTCATCCAGACGACCGATGCTTCGGTTGGACGCGTGTATCGTTGTGCAAACGTCAACGTTGCCAGCCCAGTATGGACGGATATCTCCGGCTCAGGGATAACGGGCCTGCCCAAGGTGCCGTTTAACTGCGTGACTCGTGATCCGTATGATGCGAACACGATCTATGCAGGCAGCGACATCGGGGCGTTCATGAGCACTGACGGTGGTGCTACCTGGAGCAACATGAATGGGCTTGGCTTGCCGAACGTTCATGTGAACGAGCTGGTGGTCAGCAATGACAAGACCTGGCTTTATGCCGCTACGTTCGGTCGCGGCATCTGGCGAATCGGCCTCTCCCTTTAGGGGAACGTTTGGACCTTCTCCTTTTTGGAGAGGGTCTTTTTATGCGTCCGTGAAACGGGGTTATGGTTTCGTGACGGAAGTGATGGAATGACGGGGGTGAAAGGGTGGTGAAGGTTGTTCAAATGAGCCTGTCGTTCTTTCGACGCAGCTAATTGTGGGTGTCGGCCTAGTCACTTCCCTCACTGAGAGGCTCGCCTCATCCCCCGACTATGTTGCATGATTTGAAACATGCGCCAAGATTTGGAGGGTCGGGGGCTGACGAAGGCGGGTGTTGCGGTGGTGGTTGGATCGCTGGTGATTCTGATCGTTGCCATTCCTATCTTCTTCCTGACGCGTAACGTAGCGTCCATGGGCTTTATGATCGGTCCGGCTCGGGTGGCGTCGTCTGCCTCGCCGGCGGTCGAGTTCGACTTTAAGCGGGTGGGGAAGGATTTGCGGGTGAAGGTGAAGATCGAGAACCATGGGACGGTGGATATGCACGGTGCGTCGCTACAGAAGCTGAGCTTCGACACGGTTCCTGTGAGGGGGCTGCCGGTCCATCTTGGAAATCTTGTGGGAGGCAGCGCGATTATGCGGACATTTGTTCTGAAGGGCGTGCGGTCGGGGGCGCGGAAGCATGAGGTGCATTTGGCGTGGACGAATGCGGGTGGCGGAAGGGGTTCGCTGGCGGGAAGTTGGACGGAGAAGATGCCCTAGGCTGGAGCGACGCAACCCCCACCCCCTCCGAAGGGGAAGGGAGTTTTCCGGACGTGGCCGTAACTCGTCCAGCCAAGGTGCGGTAAGCCTCAGCAGAGCCGCCACCGTAGATTAGGGCAAGCTTTAGTTTTCGGTGCGGCACTACTGAGGCATCTAATTCGTTCCGACCCTCTCCCTACGAAGGGGAAGGGGAGTTAAACTCAAAGCCGCTATGTCGAGTCATGAGACGATTGAGACGCTGCTTCACGAGTCACGCACTTTTCCTCCGTCCGAGGCGTTTGTAGCCGAGGCGAATGCCGGCGATCCGGGGATCTATTCAATCGCGGCGAAGGCTCCGATGGCTTGGTGGGAGGCTTGGGCGCAGAAGCTTTCTTGGGTGGAGCCGTTTCATACGGTTTGTGAGTTTGAGGCACCGGATGCGAAGTGGTTTCTTGGCGGGAAGCTGAATGCCTGCTACAACTGCGTGGACCGTCATGCTCTCGGCGATCGGAAGAACAAGCGGGCGATTGTTTGGGAGGGGGAGCCGGGGGATGTTCGGACGATCACCTATGCGGAGCTGAAGGACGAGGTTTCGCGGGTGGCGAATGGCCTGAAGGAGCTTGGGGTTCGGAAGGGGGATCGGGTGTGCATCTATATGCCGATGGTTCCGGAGCTGGCCATGACGATGCTGGCGTGTGCCCGGATCGGGGCGGCGCACAGTGTGGTTTTTGGCGGGTTCTCGGCGGAGTCTTTGCAGGAGCGGACGAACGATGCGCAGTGCAAGGTGATCGTGACGGCGGATGGGGGTTGGCGGCGGGGGAGCGTGGTGCCGCTGAGGAAGATCGTTGGACAGGCGATGGAGCTGGGGTGTCCGACGGTGGAGAAGGTTCTGGTGCTTTCTCGGATTGAGGAGGCAGAGGCATCGTCTTCGGAGATGTTTGTTCGTTGGGAGGATCTGGTTCCTAGGCAATCTGTCGAGTGTCCTTGCGAGCCGATGGATAGCGAGGATTTGCTGTTCATTCTTTACACCAGCGGTTCGACGGGGAAACCGAAGGGGATTGTGCATACGACGGCGGGCTACCTTACGGGTGTGATGGCCACTTCGAAGCTGGTGTTCGATTTGAAGGAGTCGGATCTGCATTTCTGCACCGCGGATTGCGGATGGGTGACGGGGCACAGCTATATCGTTTATGGGCCGATGGCGAATGGGGCATCGGTTTTGATGTACGAGGGGGCGCCGGATACGCCGGATAAGGATCGGTTTTGGCGGTTGATCGAGCGGCACAAGGCGACGATTCTGTATACGGCCCCGACGGCGATTCGGGCGTTTATGAAGTGGGGGACGGAGTATCCGGAGCGGTGCGATTTGTCCTCGCTGCGGCTGCTGGGCTCGGTTGGTGAGCCGATTAATCCGGAGGCTTGGATTTGGTATCACAAGTTCATCGGCCGGGAGCGGTGTCCGGTGGTGGATACGTGGTGGCAGACCGAGACCGGGTGCATCATGATCACGCCTCTGCCGGGGATTACGCATACGAAGCCGGGGAGCGCGACGCAGCCTTTTCCGGGGATCTCAGCTTCTATTTTCAACGAGGAGGGGCGGGATATTACGCCCACCCATGGGGCTTTGCGGCATATGGGGGACGGGCCGGAGAAGGGAGCCGAGGTTGGCGGTTTCCTCGTGCTGACACAACCTTGGCCGAGCATGACGCGGGGGATTTTCAATGATCCTCAGCGGTTTAAGGATGTCTATTGGTCTCGTTTCGAGGGGGCTTACTTTGCCGGTGACGGCGCGAAGGTGGACGAGGATGGCTATTTCTGGCTGTTGGGGCGGGTGGACGACATCATGCTTGTGGCGGGGCACAACATCTCGACGATGGAGGTGGAGTCGGCGCTGGTCTCGCATCCTGCTGTAGCGGAAGCTGCGGTGATCGGGAAGACGCACGAGCTGAAGGGGCAGGCGATCTCAGCTTTTGTGATCTTAAAGTCTTCTTCGAACGCCGATGGGATGGTGGACGAGCTAAAGAAGCATGTTGCGGCGAAGATCGGAGCTCTGGCTCGGCCGGACGATATTTTCCTTTGTGCGGAGCTGCCTAAGACTCGGAGCGGGAAGATCATGCGGCGGCTGTTGCGGGACGTGGCCGAGGGTCGGGCGTTGGGGGATGTGACGACCTTGGCCGATTCAGCGGTGGTGTCGGCGTTGAAGGTGCAGTATGAGGATAAGGAGGGGTAGGGCGGAGGGTCGGAGGTTCGGAGGTTCGGAGGGCCGGAGGGCCGGAGGAACGGAGGAACGGAGGAACGGAGGAGGGTGGTTTGTTGGCGCGGGTTTTCCGTTTTAACACGAAGCGCACAAAGAGCACGGAGTCACACGGAGGGGGCAACACCGTTGATTTCCCCGCAATATCACCTGTGCACGCACCGATCGAACGTTCCGGTGTGGAAAAACCGTATCGTTGTATAATGGACGCTCGCGGAGAGATGGCTGAGTGGACGAAAGCGCCCGCCTGCTAAGTGGGTAAGGGGGTAAACCTCTTCTCGGGTTCGAATCCCGATCTCTCCGCCAGTTCCAATATACGACCCTTCGATATGAAACGGCTCGCATTGGCTCTCGCTCTCGCCTTGATGGCATCGCTCGGTGCTGCCCAATCGCTCTCGCAGTATCTCGCGTTGCGCAAGCAGCACAAGGTCACGGCTGCGGTCGACGCGAAGTGGCTGAATTCGCTGGTCGGATCGAAAGTGGTTGAGATCAAGGGCGTTGTGAAGGGTTCGTTCCAGGTTGGCGAGCGATCGGCGATTATGCTGGAGCGGCCGGATGGGGGAACGGAGATTATCGATGCGGCGGCGGTTCCGGATTGGCTTCTCGGCAACGAGACTCCGGCTCGGCTGCTGGTGAACGCGACTCGCGAGAGGGAACTGGAGCCCATGCGTGCGGTGTTGATCGCCGCTGCTCCCGAGACTGAGATCGGGCGGCTGGAGAAGGAAGCGGCGAAGAAGGTCGCAGCGGCTCAAGCGGCGTCCAAGAAGCGAAATTCGAGCCCTGCTTCTCGGGGTGGCGGGCTGTATGGACCGATTGGCCGTGGTGGACGAAGGGCGTCGACGGCTCCTTCCCGCAACTGGGTATTGCCGGTGAGCGAAGTCACGCCGGTTTATGCGGCTTTCATCAAGAAGCAGAACAAGCGGCTTTCGGATGCGGAGGCGTTGCGTATGGCGGAGGGGATCGTTGGTTTTAGCCTGCATTACAAGGTCGATCCGCGCTTGATTATCGCGATGTTCCTTTGCGAGAGCGGGTTTGACCCGGGTGCGGTGAGCCGGACGGGCGCGATGGGTCTTGGGCAGTTGATGCC
>JBGGMI010000002.1:0-8260 GCA_041288075.1 Fimbriimonas sp. | reverse complement strand
GTCGAGCGGCAGCTTCGGCACCCGCTTGGCCACATAGGCTTCGTGCACCAAGTTGCGGGCTTCCTGTTCCTTTCGTCGCTTTAGCGGAAGAGCCGCTTTCCGTGCTGCTTCGAGATGACTGTCCCACCGGCCCTGCCATTGCGACCAGTTGTGGGTGGAGACCGCTGCCATGTCAGCCTGCCATGACCCATTCACGGCTCGATAGCTCGCGCCGGGTTGGCGAGACTCATTGACCGCGAGACAGGTGAGGGGCGGCAGCTGGTGCTCGCGCAGGAACTCAACAATCACTTCCAGCCGGCGGCCCATAGACACTGGAATCGCGGATTGCACGGTCTCGTCCTGCGGGTGGGTGCGCTTTGCGCGCTCCAACACCTCCTTGTAGCGGATTGCTTGGCCAGGGTGGCTGCGGGCATGCTCAAGCAGGACGTCGTAGTAGATTCGCGCAAGGTGTGCGTCGGTGGGTGTGATTCTCACACCGCACATGATAGCTAGCGGTGAACTGTCGCAAGCGAGCATGAGGCGCTACAGACCAACTAGTTTCCGAGCCCCACCAAGCGTCCAGCCGAACCGGACGCCATCGCAATTCTCAGAATATGCGTAGTGGGGCACTACGCTGCCAATCACCCTCTCGGTATGGAACTCTGTTTTCAGTGTGGCTAGCAAGCGCTCAATCACCAGTTCTGCTTTTGTGTACCCCAGTGATCGCGTCCCATTGCCGATGTTTGGGTACTTCTCGAACAAAACCTCGTTGTACTTCGGTCTGAAGAGCTTGATCAGCATCGCTTCGACCTCATTCGTGAGCTGAGCTGCGCCTGGATCGATGCCTGGCTTGAAGAAATCGATTGCATCCTGCTCTGTCCGAACGCGTTGAACTATTGGCGTTTCTCCGGCAGCCAGATCCACAAAACCCCAAGGGCCTAGCACGGGCATTTCATCCACACCGATGACATCGAGCATGATCAAAGAGACTTCATAGGCGAGTTTGCGTGCGGCGGGGGAACGCGTCTCTTCCATCGTCAGAATCTTCTGTAGTTTGTGGTGTCCCGTGAGTCGAGCCCAGACGCTCTGTGAGAAGGCCTTGCCGATGTAGTGCACCTCGAAGTCAAGGTAGTTGAAGATGTCGCCCTTAACCTTCGCCTTAATTGCACCGCTCGCGTACTCGTAAAGGAATTTTTGCGGTCCAAGCCAGTACAAGAAACGTCCGTCAGCGCCAAGCAGCCGAAACCCCGCGACGTGATCAAAAGGCTGATCCTTTCCGGGGGAGTCCGTGTAGAACTGGATGTCAATGTCGACAAAGTTTGATCCCTTCGAGAATCCGTTCTCTTCGGGGGAAAACGTGCAGCGCAATGGCGGGCGTCCAGCGGTGTCGACAATGTCGAATCTCATCAAGCCTTCCGAAACTCGCACGTTTGTGAAATACGTGAGCGGACGCTGCACGATCAAGTAGATTGTGCAGGGGCTCAGGCGCTGTTGGACTTCCGCCTCTTGCTTGAAATACTCGAATTCGTATGCGCTGACTGTATGAAAATTTGTGCGAGCACGTATTTGCAGGACTTTGATTCCATCAATGGCCAGATCGTCAGCGTCGACCTTAGGTGGGGTTTTCATTTTGCCGCCTCTGCATTCTTTGATGTGAATCAGGCGAGAGCGGCGCCGCCATCAGCGCACACGCTTTCAACGATGGCAGCAACTTCATGCAAGAAAGAGTTCCGATCCGGAGACGGGGTGACGTCAGGAATTGGCGCTGCACGCTCGTAGATGCGGTCGCCGATGATTGATGCGCGTGCATAGCTGGACCCGCGCCCTGACTGGTTGAATGCAGACTGCCAATCCGGCATGCGATCGGCGCGAACGCGACGGGTGGCGAGGTCCAGCGTCTTGACGGATAAGGCGTTCGCCAGCCCATCGAAAACTTGCTGCTTCTGGGCATCGTCTTTGGGTTCTGTGGGCTCCCATCGGAGCGGGTTTTGCAGTAGCACGTACAGCCGATCCTGAAGTTGCTTGCGGAGGTCTGCTACTGGCTTCAGGCTGTCGTATTCGTCCCGGAGGCCCGGCGTGCTGAGGCGCCTGCTCAACGCCCAGATTCGCTTCCAGTGCTCCTTGGACACCCCCGGCTTGTGGGCCAGACCCAGGCGCGGCCACCACGCATCGTGAAAGCCCTCGGCCGCGTTCTTTACTGCCAGCACGAGGTTCATGCGGTCATACACCGGCTTCGCCAGCACTGGCGCAGGCTTCTCCACGATGGAATCGATGGCGGCCAAGAGTACATGAAGCTGACCGATGGTCCGCTTGTGAGCTTTCTTCGTCGGGTCCAGGCCTTCATCAATGCCACCGACGAAAAAGCATGCTTCCTTCAAACGAGTGCGCAGTGCTCGTTCTGCGAAAGGGCCCAGCTCCTCGCCGATCGAGGCCAAAACGTTCTCGGCTGATGCGAGAACGTGCTGCTCTCGGGCGGCGGCGTTGGGCAGGTTGTCGCCTTTGACCTCGTCGAAGTGCGTAAAAACGAGTAGCAGTTTGCTGGCATTCCCTGAGGTGATCAACTCCTTCATGGCGGCGACCGGAGCCGCCTGCATCGGCTGGACGGCGTTATCAACAAGCACGATGGCATCAGTGGACTCGATCCGTCGAGTCAGTGATGTCGAGATGGCTGCAACCGACTTCGGGGTATGGCCCAGGCCCTCGCCGTCAAGTAGCACCAGCTTGGGTTGCTCCCCACCGTTCCACGGCGGCAGGAACGCGCCCGCCACCCGAACCCCGTTCACCAATGGCGTCAGCAAGCGCCCGAATCGTGGGGAGTGGTTGCTGGAGAAGCGAGTAACGGTCCTCACGAAGCGCGCGCGATCGTCGGTCTCCCATGACCACGATTGCGGCCAACCTTGCTTGTTGCGGCGCACCGTACCGTCGGTAAGCAACGAGAAACGAAGCTCGATCTCGTCCATTAGTTCATCGCTGATACCGTGGAACTCATCGTCTTCGCGAAGACGGCGATCAAGCTCCTCTTCGAACAGCTCGTCGACGACGCGCTGATCCTTCTCGTCGGTTGCGCCAAGCTCGGTCTTCAGCTGGTCTCCGTGGCGAGCCGCAATGGCTCGCACCGCGGTCAGTGACTTCGTTAGTAGGGCATTCGTGGCGTCGAGGTCGATCACGCCATCGGTCGAGTTGTCCTCGAAGGGCTCCGCGACGTCGTCCTCGTCATCCTCGTCGTCGTCTGCGCCGGCAGCCTGAGGTCCATTCCCAAGCACGTAGGTGAACCGGAACCGCTGATTCACATGCATCAGAAGCTTGCGCAGCACTTCGCCGTCGCTGTCGCCCCGGTAGGCGGACAAGACGGCTTCCGAGATGCATTCGTTCAGGTGTTCCCGAACTTCCTCGATGGGAAAGAAGGTAACCGCCGCCTTGTATGGGCCGGGCGCGAGCACGACCTCCGTGTCATGCACTGTCGTTTTCGCCGTCGACGTTGATGGAAAGCGCTCGGTGGCAGGGTCCGTACCAATCAACTGCCTCAGTAGCGTCGTCTTGCCCGCGCCGGTCGTCCCGAGGAGGAGAGCCCGCCGGTAGTCCGAGTCCTTGGATGCCGGCAGGGGAATGATTGACTCGCGGATGGCGCCAAAGTCGCTTTCTTCAGGCTCCATTCCGTGAAAGAAGATTTCCGTGACCCGGCGATGAAAACGCTTCTCAGCCTCTGCTTTGGCAGCCAAGCTCCAGAACGACTCTTCAGCCAGCAGCTGATTGAGCTGATCCTTCAGATCATTCGCTTCCGCGTCATCGGCGGTCCCTAGCCCTTGGCGCACCCTCAATCCAGCCTTACCGGTGTTGGGGTCAATCCGAACAGGGTGGCGAAAAATCACCGCCCAAGCACTTCGCCCCTGCGACCGACTTAGCGTCGCCATAAATCGCTTTTCCATGATTTTGCCTCGTTGTTCAATTGTTGTTCCGAGGCGGATAGTAGTTGCAGGTTTGCTCACGGTCAAGCAATTTAATGAACAACGCAAGAACAACGGAATGTGAATTCCCGTTTGAATACATGCAGTCTGTAGGCTCCAAAAAAGTCAACTATAGAAACATGTAGTTCATAGAGTTCAAAAAAAACACCGCAACTTCGTCCGTTTCGATATTCTCCGCTCCAGATCAACAGGACCGAAACCGATGACACCCCGCTCAGTAGAAGCCACTCAGGCCATGCACGACGCCGTCGCCAAGGCGATCGCGCACAACCTCACAGCGGCTCTGTCCGTGGCGGCAACCGATCCCACTGACGGCCAAACGAAGCGCCTGAAGTCGACGGCGCTGCATCGCGCCACCGGTATCTCACGTAGCACGCTGCAGAAGCTGGCAGCCGGCCGATCGGGCATTCGCGAGTCGAATCCCGACCTCAAGACGCTATGTCGAATCGCTGCTGCCCTCCATGTTCCCGTATCGCTTCTCCTGATGGGTCCGGACGAATGGCAGGCCGTCCTGGCAACGCTCAATGGCCTACCCCAAGCCATCGAAGTGGCGGACACCTTGGTCCCGACCGTCTCCGGTGTTTCTCGTGCAGAGGTGGGGTTGAAGATTGTCGAGTCTTTGAAGTTGTACCCCAGCCGGCTTCCCGACATCGAGCCCGAGGAGGGAGACCTGGATGGCCAAGAGAAGCGCAGGAGTGAAATCGCTCGGAGCAATGAGAGGAGGCGTAAGGCCGTATTGGCCGCCACCGCCATATCCCAGCTGGGAGCGCGCAACAAAAACGACCTCATACCGCTGACGGCCGTTGGTGCCCTCATCGGCGCAAACGTCAAGATTGACTAAGGAGAAAACCAGTGACCACGAAACATGTAGACCCGGAATTGATGGCCGTCCTCGCGCCGGCGGAGCACGAAGATCTCGCAATCTTGATTGACATCATCACATCCAACGGCGAGGGGCGCATTTCGCTCGCCAGCGAAGTGTGCGAGGCGCTGGTCAACGCTAAGAAGTCCGGCGAGATCCCGCCGTCAGCACGTACTCTAATCGCCGAGGAAATCCAAAAGTTCGGGGGGAATAGTCTCGTGAACCTCTTCCGCGGCGGGGCAGGTGTGCGGTTCAAGGAGACCGTCTGCGATGTAGCTGATCACGTGAACGCGAACTACAACGAGGAGCAGGACGTCGCGCAAATCGAAAGTTCCATCCTCCTCAAGATCGTCGAGAAGTCGCTCGAGAAGATGACAGAAGAGGAGAAGAAGAAGTTCTTCGAAGAATTCGGGGTCAACTATCAGGGCGGCGGGCCAGCCTCCATGGCCGCCTTGATTGCGGCCATCCGGCTCTCAGGCTTCGCGGCATACAAGCTCACAACCATCGTCGCACAGGCTGTCGCGAAGGCCATCGTCGGGCGCGGCCTGTCCTTCGGTGCGACGGCTGGCCTGATGCGTGGCGTGAGCGTTTTCGCAGGCCCGATTGGATGGGCGATTACGGGAATCTGGACCGCTTTCGACTTGGCCAGCCCCGCCTATCGCGTTACGGTTCCTTGTGTCATTCAAATCGCCTATATGCGTCAGAAGGCGCAATCGATTCAATGTCCCGCATGCAGTGCGCCCGCGACGAAAGGGGCCAAGTTCTGCAGCGAGTGCGGCCATAGCCTAACCCCTACCGCCTAACCCTAACAACAGGAGAACAAAATGACAGACGACGAAAAACAGAAGTGCAGCATCATCATCCATGGTCACGCTGCTGCTGTAGGGGCAGGAAACGCTCTGCCAGCCCCAGGTGCCGGCTTCGCGGTGGACGCAGTAGGCATGACGAGCTTGGCCATGTCGCTATGTGCCGTGCTCGGGGGAAACCTCTCCAAAGAGGTGAGCAAGGCCATGGGAATTGCAGCGCTCAAACGCACCATGCTCCGGGCCCCTATTCGGACCATCGCCAAGGAAGTCAGCAAGTTCGTGCCCTTTTTAGGACAAGCATTCGCTCCGGCGATTTCCGTGGCGATGGTTGAATGTGCCGGCTGGAACCTGGCTCAGGAACTTGATGCGAAGCGCCGGGGATGAGGCGCCCTAAAGTGCGGTCCTTCTTGATGTGGCGATGCTAGTCTCCGATTCGGTGGCGGTATCTTTAGTCAATAACGCGGCGCAAGAGAAATGTCTGCTAGCCCGATACGCAATCGCCGCACATCCACTCGCCGTCGTCGTAAATGCCCGTCGACATGTCCTTGTGTTGGTTGCACCACCCGCAAACCGGAAGACTTCGAAGATGGCGCTCCTGCTCCAATCTGGAGGCCAACGGCGAGCTTCTTTGCTCCCGATATCCAAGGGTGACCGATGGCAACCGGCTGGGATCAGGTCTGACCGCGAACGAACCGCAGTTAGAGCACCAACGGCCGCCGTGATGCTCGATGGTGCTGGCCTTGCGGCACTTCGGGCAAACCGTGCGATCCGAATCGTTGGCATCGGCGACGATGACCAACTCCGCCTTCGGCAACAGCTCGGCCATCGTGTCGATGCGTCGGCAACTCAGCCCGTTCTTGTTGAGATGGGTCAGCAACGGATCGAAGCCCTTGTCGCCCGACAGGATGATGCACTCCGTATCCGCGGCCGTCTCGATCGTTCGCCCAAGTTGGAAAGCGATATGGAAGTCCAATGCGTTCTTACCCGTGCCCTCGATCTTCTGGAAATCGACCCGCTGGAAGCGGTGGGCCGTCGCTTTCCTTGATGCGGCCTTTGGCGGGTTCTGCTTGGCCCCGACGTAGATGATCGCCCGATAAGTCTTGTCGAGCAGCGAAAGATCGATCTTGTGGACGTTCTCCAAGTCCACTAGCAACAGCCTCTTGGTCATGACTTATCGGCTCTATCCGGGCTTTCATCCGCCATAGACAAGTTGACTTGGGTGGCCGTCTGCATCACTCTCGCGGAGAGATCGGCGCCGGAAACATCCTCGTAGCGAGCAGGTATCCGTTCCTTGAGGCGGAAGAGTCGCTGATGCGCCGACCTTGTAAGCTGGCCGTAGGTTGTCGCCATCACCTTACCGCGAAGGACTCCTTCCTCTTTGATCTCCTTGTCCCGCGAGGTCTTGGGGGCGATCTCATAGCCAACCACAAAGGCCCTGAACGTGGGCGTGCCATCCAATGCGCCGCTGCCCAGGAAGTCCTGAATGTAGCCGTCCGCCTGATTCATCTCCTCGCGCCCGATGGCGGACCTGCCCTTCTTAAGCTCGATGATCAACACGTCCTGAATACGCATCAGGTTGGAGTTCGCCGAGTCGAACGACTCCGTGCCCACAACGGAGCAAGTGGCGTCGCCCAGCACCACGATGTCGGGCCGCTGCCGCGAATTTGCAAACGCGGTTGTTGCCACCCTCTTACCGAAAATCTTGTCGGTGGCCGTCCGAAGGCTCACATTGGACGCATATTCGCTGCTGTCGAACTCGGGACCGAATAGCCAACGGGCTTGCGTCACTAGCGGATGAAGCGTGTGCAGCTCGTCCGTTCCCGGATCGCCGCAAAGCTTCTCGATAGCCGTGACCACTGCCAGGCGATGGTCGATCTCGTCGAGCACCGATAGTGCATCCCGAACGGTCCACTGGCTGAGTAGCCGGTCGAGCCCCTCGATGTCGGTGTCGTCCAACTTGGTAAGCTTTTCCAGAAGCCCCGCGCCGCCTCGCGATTTCTCCAGATTGATCAGCGCCTGCACGGCGGCGGACAGCGTGTCCGGATGCACGGTCGGGTTGGCCTTGACTAGCTCGCGCGCGAAGCTCGCGACCTCGATGCGCCCAAGTTGCGACAGACCCTTGAAATCCTCGCGATTGCGCACTAGCGCCTCCTCCGAGCTCTCCTCGACCAAGTTCGTGGAAAGCTTGCCAAAGACTTCCTGGGCGTATTGGCGCACTGCCTCAAACAACGCCTCGCTCTTCGGTCCTGCCTTGAATCTCGCCCAATCCGCTTCGACCTCGCCGGTCCAGCCATCATCGGTCTTCACCACAATGGAATAGCGCTTGGCGAAACGGGCTCGCCCGTCAATGACAGCCTCCGACCCGACCACCCAGCTTGGCGAGCCCACAAGGCGGCCGTTCACCCAAAACGCCACGCCCTGATAGATCGTGGATTTCGCGGCTCGAGTCGAATCGACCACAAACGCCTCGGCCTCCGGGCAACCGGGAATGTTGAGCGGCATCCGTTCGATGAGCCCCGACTGATCGGCCAGTGACACCGATTGGCCATTGACCCTTACGACGAACTGCGGATCGTGCAGGAATCGGGCCGACAGAATCTCCCGGATTCGATCCGGATCGGGAAGATGGCGCTCGACGACCACTGCCA
>JBGGMI010000001.1:0-14170 GCA_041288075.1 Fimbriimonas sp. | reverse complement strand
CACCTTAGCGCAAATCGACCGGGCGGTCGATAAAGTCATGGCAGACAACAACATTCCTGGTGCGGTCATAGACCTGAACTTCCCTGGCCGCGGTACCTACCGGGCGGCAAAGGGAGTCACCGATAGGGCCACAGGTGAGCCGATGTCGCTGGACAACCATTTTCGGGTTGGCAGCAATACGAAAGCGTTTACCGGCACGGTCATCCTCCAACTCGTCGACGAGGGCTTGATCACCTTGGACCAAAAGGTAGGCACAATCCTCGACGGAGTTCCGAACGGCGACAACATCAGCATCCGCCACCTGCTCACGATGACGAGTGGTCTGCCCAACTACAGCGACATCAAGGAGTTCAACGACCGCCTCTGGAGCGATCCTTACTACCAATACACCACGCAGGAGCTGCTCGATATCGCCTATTCGGAGGACAACCACCCCGGCCCGGGCACGCACTATGAGTATTCCAACACGAACACCATTCTCCTTGGCGAGATCATCCGGGCCAAGACGGGGTTAACGGTTGCGCAGGCTTTTCAGACCCGTCTATTCGATCCGCTCGGCTTGACCCAGACGAGCTGGCCCACGACACCCGTAATGCCAACGCCTTATGCTCACGGCTACACCGACGACAATCCAACTCGCACCATCATGGATGCCACTAACTGGAATCCAAGCTGGGCTGGTGCCGCCGGACAACTCGTGTCCACGGTAGATGACATGGCGACGTGGGCACGCTCCGCCGGAACCGGCTCCCTCATCTCAGCGGAGATGCAGCGGCAAAGGCTGGACTGGATCGTCGCAGAAGGCATCCCTCCTGGACGATACGGACTGCACATTGGCCAATCGGGCAAGTGGATTCACCACCAGGGCGAGCTGCCTGGCTATAACACCATCGCAGCCTATCTTCCGCCTTACGACGGAACTCTCGTTGTCCTCACCAGCAGCAACGTGCCCTACGACGCAATGGGTCCGGCTGCGAAGATCATGGTAGCGATCGGCGAAATCGTAGCACCGGAATATACGCCTACTCCGCCCCCATCGGAAGACTAGTCGGAATCGTCGCAGGGGAAGCCTGCTTGTGAGAGGCGACGCTCGAGGTCTTTGCCGCCGTCCTGGTTGGCGGTGGCAGCCTTCACATATCCTGTGCGCCAGTCGATCTCAACGTCGCTGATCCCTGGCGACTGCATCAGATTCTCGCGGACGATCTCAGCGTCGTCCATCGTTTTGATATCTGGGCAGCGGAAGGTGAGCTGAAAGACGGTCATGGCAAGCGTTAGACCAGTTCAGGGCAGGCTTTGTTCGGCGGGTACCTTTCAGGGAGTGACCTGGACGATCACCGCCTTTTACCGCTTCACGCCGCTGCCCAAGGACGGCCTCTCTGATATCCGCGCCTCCATTGCATCATACATGGCCGAGAGGCAGATGCTTGGGCTTGTGGTGATCGGGGAAGAGGGGATCAATGGCACAGTCGCAGGAACCGGACTCGCTATCCATGCTTTCAAGCAATATGTCCAGGGGCTGCTCGGGATAGAGGATCTCCGATTCAAGGATTCGGAGAGCGATGTGGCCCCATTCTTGACTATCTCGGTAGACATTCGGGATGAGATCGTCACCATGAAGAAGCCGGGGCTCGTACCCGCGCCGAGCGAGAATCGACACCTGTGCGCTAAGGAGTGGCATGAGATGCTCTCGTCGGATACGCCGAAGATTGTTATCGATACGCGGAACGACTACGAAACCATTGCAGGCAAGTTTCGGGGAGCCATCGATCCGCAGATAGAGAATTTTGCGGAGTGGAGCTCGTATCTCGACAAGGCAGAGATCCCCCGCGATGTTCCGGTGCTCATTTACTGCACTGGGGGCATTCGTTGTGAAAAGGCGATTCTGGAGATGAAGGACCGGGGGTTCGAAGATGTTTATCAGCTTCGCGACGGGATCCTCGGCTACCTCGAAGAATTTCCAAATGGGCTGTTCGAAGGAGAGTGCTTCGTGTTCGACAGACGCGTTACGGTAGGGCCAGATTTGAAGCCCACGGGCAATTTCGGCGTGTGCGCTGGTTGCGGGACTACAACCCCCCAAAAACAGACCTGCGAGTTTTGCGGCAAATTGGTTTTCTTTTGCCCCCAATGCTCGGCTCGACCGGTGATTGCTTGTTCGAAGGCCTGCCGCGATCGAGTGCTCCATCGCCGCAGACGAGCTGCCTAGCCTTTATGCCCAACATTCGAATCCTGGAGTGATATTCTAGTTGGCGTGAGAAGAGCCAGTTTGTTTGGAATGTCACTACTCGCCGTGACGGTGTCGGCAAGCACTGCCGAGGATCAGGCGTATTTCGCTATTTTTGCCGAGACGAAGCTGATGAGGATCGCGGGCATGCCTGCGATGGATATCCCCGAGTTGCCGGCGGGGGTTTCCCTGCCAGGCGGGATATCTATCCCCGGCAAGCCTTCACGCAGCCTGAATGTCCGCCTGTGGTCACCGTCGATCGCTCCTTCCAATGCTACGGCCACCGTAGCGCCACCCGCAGGCTTGAAGGTTGGCGGCCAGTTGAAGCTCGAGCTGTACCGTCCTACCGCTGAAGAGCAATCTGGCAAGGGGGGTGGCGGCGGGTTCAATGATAATCCGGAATTTACTGTGAAGATGTACTGGGGCTCCTCGGCAACCGTGCAGCCGGGCCAGCCGAAGATCATTAAGTGGGGCACGCTCACCCCTGAGCAGCGAACAGAGATGAACAAGCGCACACGAGAGGCTCAGCCAGGGGCGCAGGGCTCCTACTTCTACAAGCCAGATTGGACCACCGGGTATTGGCCGACGAAGTCGCAGGCGGGTGCGATTGCGAAGGATGCATCTCTGGCCGGCACCTACTCGCTGACTACGAACTACACCGGCAATGTAGCCGTCGACGTTCCGGCGGGAATGGATTTCCTCGCGCCCATCGAGCTCTCCTCTCCAAATCTCGATAACGAGCTCGATTTCACGAAGACGCTCCTCTTCCAGTGGAAGCCAATTGCGAACACTCTCGGGCAAAGTGCGTTTGCGATGGGCGCAGAAGGGAAGAACACCCTTATCCTCTGGACATCCTCCGAAGTTTTCACAGAGGCGGCGATGGGCGACATGGGCTATCTCCAAATGGCGGAGGTCCGGCAGCGCGTGGCGGACAAGCTGTTCATGCCCGCGGATCAGACGAAGTTCAATATCCCGGCGGGCATTTTTAAGGATGCCGATTTCGCGATGCTGAACATGGTCGCCTACGGCCCGGGCGCGGCTGCCGACAAGGCGCAGCCGCTGCCCCGAGTACAGACAAAGTCCACGCTGCAGGTGATGCTCGGCGGCAAGGAGATGAAGGGGGCGCGCTAGGGAAGCGTCGCTAGGGCCTTATCTACAATCTCCCTTTCCACATCGTTCAGCTCGACCAGCGGAAGCCGCACTCGAGCTGAATCGAATCCTCGGCGGCTCATTGCATACTTCACCGGCACGGGGCTCGGGGAGCTGAAGAGCGCCTTGATCACGGGCATGATCGAATGGTGGAGTTGCTTTGCGCGTGCGGGTTCGTTGGGGAATGCCTGGATCATCTCCATGATCTGCGGTCCGATGACGTGGGCGGCGACGCTCACAACGCCATGGCCGCCTAGCGATAGAATTGGCAACGTGATGCCATCGTCTCCGCTGTAGATGCGAAAACCTTCCGGAGCCTGAGCGCACACATCGGAAATCTGCGAGATGTTGCCACTGGCTTCCTTCACCGCCACGATGTTCGGGATCTCCGCGAGCCGCATGAGCGTCGGGGTTTCCAGGTTGATTGCGCTTCGGGGCTGGATGTTGTAGATCATCACCGGCAGACCGACTTCCTTTGCGATCGTCGAGAAGTGGGCATACATGCCGGCCTGACCTGGCTTGTTGTAGTAAGGGTTCACGAGCATGATGCCGTGCGCACCCCTCTTTTCACCCTCGCGGGCCATGTGGATCGATTCAGCGGTGTTGTATGAACCCGCACCGAAGACGACTGCGGCTCGGTCGCCAACCGTCTTGAGGACAACATCGAGTATTTCGAGCTTTTCCGTTTCGCTGAGCGTCGGCGACTCTCCTGTGGTGCCGTTTACCACGATGCCGTCGTTAACCTGGTGGTCGACCAAGTAGGCGGCCACCCGCGCAACCTCGTCCAGGTTCACCGTGCCGTCTTCGTTAAACGGCGTGATCATGGCCGTCAACAGCCGCCCCCAGTCTCGGGGGCCAAAGAATGCGCTCATGCTTAAAGGGTACCGGCTAGCGGTCTGTACGGTAACGCTCGATC
Source organism: Fimbriimonas sp. (assembly GCA_041288075.1). Lineage (GTDB taxonomy): Bacteria > Armatimonadota > Fimbriimonadia > Fimbriimonadales > Fimbriimonadaceae > Fimbriimonas. The sequence goes on along the minus strand of JBGGMI010000001.1, from coordinate 9,884 downwards.
AGCTCTCGGGCCAAATCAGGGCCGTGCCAACCGACTACTTCCACGCTCTTCTCTTCGAGCTCCTTGTAAATCTCGAAGAAGTGGATGATCTCCTTAGTCGTATGCTCGTTTACCTGCGACAAATCAGAGCGATAGCCGTAGCGCGGATCGCGCCGAGCGACGCAAAGAACCTTCTCATCCGGCCCCTTCTCGTCACGCATTTCAAGAACGCCAATGGCTCCGGCCTCCAGAATGCAGCCAGGAATCAGGGGGTGGGAGCAAAGAACGAGCACATCGAGCGGGTCCCCGTCAAGGTAGTGAGTCTGAGGGATGTAGCCGTAATCGAAAGGATAAAAGAGCGGGGAATACAACACCCGGTCCAGCCGGATCAACCCAGTCTCCTGATCGATTTCGTATTTGTTCGTGCTTCCGCGTGGAATCTCGATGACCACGTTGAAGGTGTCTGGAGCTCCGGAGCCGATTTTGGCATTGAGAAGAGACATGCCCTATTAGGGTACCGACTCGCTACGGGTAGCTAGCTCGCCCGTCGCTTCTGTCCGGCTTCTGCGGTTGCGGCCGCACTCATGTGGGATTGCATGGAGAGCCATGGAGCCGGAGTCTCATCCTGGTCTACTTCGACGAACGCTTCCCGGCAATTCAAAAAAGCTTCGACAACCCGAGGGTCGAACTTGCTTCCACTTAACCGCTGAATCTCTTCGCAGACCTTTCCCAAAGGCCAAGCGGCTTTATAGGGGCGCGCGCTGTGGAGCGCGTCGTAAACGTCAGCCACTGCCACAATCCGGCCCTCCAGCGGTATTTGATCACCGATCAGTCCATTGGGATAGCCGGTTCCGTCCCAGTTCTCGTGATGCGTGAGAACGATTCTATGAGCTAGCTGCATTAATACGTCATCCGAATTTGCGAGTAGGGCGCTGCCTAGCTCCACGTGTCGTCGGATGATCTCGATTTCAGGTTCTGTTAGAGGGCCAGGCTTGTTGAGGATTTCATCGGGTACTCCGATCTTTCCCACGTCGTGCAGAGCGGCCGCGTGATACAACTGCTCAGCCTCTTCATCTTCCATTCCCATCTCTCGGCCCAGAATCTGGCAGTAGCGTCCGAGCCGGTGGTTGTGTCCGCTGGCATGGTCATCGCGTAGCTCGATCGCGAGTGCGAGCCGGTGCGCAATGGCCATATTCGACTTCATTCGCTCCTCGTGCATCTTTACGAGGCGCTTTCCATATAACCCCGCGATAACGTAAATGAGTAGGGCGGAAACGATGATGAAACCGATCATAAAATACACCTGAAGGTCGTCGACGTGTTGTGCGCTCAGGCCCGCATGCGTGAGCGAATAGTCCGCGACAAAGGCAAACGCAACGCTGCCACCCAAGTACAGGGCGGCGAGCTTGGGTGCAAATGTCCGCTTGGTTTCTTTCACAGGCCCTGGGAGAGGTTGTCCGTTGACTGCTATAGCTATCGGCTTTCAACTGCACATGGAACGCGTCTAAAAATGCGGATAATGTGCATATTGCTTGGCAGCGGAATACGCCATCATCCATTAAATGGCTGCCCCGCCGCAAAAGATTCCTTTCGATAGCTTCGTCCTGGAAGCGATCGTGCGCGAGTTCGAGCCGTTCATCGGCGGCAAAGTTCAGGGGATTCGGCAGCCGAATGACTTCGACATTGCAATTAGCCTCTATGCTGGTGGCAAAGAAGCGATGCTGCTCTTAAGCTGCCATCCGATCTTCTTTCGAGCCCACTTCATCACCAGACGGCCCGCCAATCAACCACAACCGCCTCAGTTCGTCAACGCCCTCAGAGCAAGAATCGAAGGAGGCAGGTTGGTTTCGACTCGGCAAATTCCGGGTGAAAGGCTGGTTGAGCTCCAGTTCGTCTCCTTTAAGGCAGAGGAAGAAGGGGTGGCTCCCAAGGAACACCTTCACAGCTTGATCGCCGAGCTGATGGGCAAACACTCCAACCTCATTCTCGTCGATGAGAAAGCGAAGGTCGTGGCGGCAGCCAAATGGGTTGGGGCGTCGAAAAGCTCGCGCCCGATCCTGTCTGGGGGAGCCTATGTGCTCCCACCGGTGCTTTCCGGACCACCCAAGAGGAGCAAGTTCTTGACGGAGCTGCTCGAATCTGGTGGCCGAATGGAACCCCTCTTTCCCGTTATATCGCCAGGGCACGGCGCTTACCCCGTTCGAGTGTCGCCCCTTGGACTGCCGGAGCACCCGAGAGAAAGTGTCAGCATCGCCCTCGAGCAGCATTATCAGCAGGCGATTCCCGCTCACGAGGCTGATTCGCTGCGGCATTCGCTTCTCGCACAACTGGACCGAGTGATTCTGGCCAGGGAGACGGCGCTCTCCGATCTGCGGCAGGCCGAAGCCGCGAGCAAGAAGGCGGGCCAGTGGCAGCGTTGGGGCGAGCTCATTCTTGCTTATGGAGCCTCCTTGCCCGAGGGTGCGGCGACTTTGCAGGCGTGGGATTACGACGGGACGGAACTCTTGATCAAGCTCGACCCCGAGCTCGATTTCAAAGGCAATGCAAACGCCCAATTCGAGAAAGCGAAGAAAGCAAAGGCTCGAGTCGGACTGGTTCACGACCAGATCGAGCGGCTGTCCACAGAGCTTGGGAGTGTGCAGGTTCTTCGAGAGACGATCGCCTCTGCGGAAAGGCTCGATCGGCTACAGGAACTCCGGGACGAGGCGCGAAAGAGGCGCTGGCTTACGGAGCAGCGACTGCCGACGGCCGTTAAGGAAGACCGGCCCTACGCGGGGCACCGGATTCGCGAGCTTGCGGGACCGGGAGGCTACACGATCCTTTACGGAGAGAACTCGGAGTCGAACGACTATCTCACGATGCGAGTCGCGAAGCCAAACGATTGGTGGCTGCACATCCGCGGCGGCACGTCGGCGCATGTGATCATCCAGACACGCAATCAGCCGGACAAGGTGCAGCGGGAGACTTTGCAATACGCCGCTAAGATTGCCGTCTTGAACTCGCCCTCCAAGCACGCAGGGTATGTGCCGGTGGACTATACGCTGAAGAAATACGTGAGGAAACCGAAAGGTGCGGCCAAGGGAGCGGCGCTTTACACGCACGAGAAGACGCTGCATGTGGAAAGCTAGGTTAGGTCCTTAGCCCTACTGCCCCCTAAGCCTGAACGCTGACGGTCAACGCGGGTGTCGTTACCATGAGCTCATCAATAATGAAACCACGCCCTTTGCCCTTCCTTGCTGTATTCGCCTTAGCTCTCGCCATCGGCTGCGCCGGTGGCGGAGGTCCGAGCGGGGCACCGGCTACGTCCACCGGGGGAGCGACGAACGGGCTCACGAGCTGGAGTGGATTGACGACCGGCAACACAACATCGTCGACCAATGCTGGAACGAGCAGCACGACCGCCACAACGGCTACAACGGCAACCACTGGATCGACCACAGGGACTACCAGCCCAGATCCCTTCGTTTGGCCGACGGGGAAAGGCTTCACGATCGTAACCAACACGACCGAGACCGGTAATGGGCTCTATTGGACAACACTTTCTGGAGACGGGTTGAACCTCATAAGCGACATCGAGGTCGCAGAAGATGTTGCGGTAAGCGATGACGGTACGATGATAGCCTATAGCGGCAACACTACTAGAAATGGTTGGCTTGTAAAGAATGGCGAAGCACCCATATCTTTCGGGAGAGGTGAAATATGGCCAATCGCGTTTTCGCCAGATGGAAAGAAGCTGGCCTTTATGAACGACGCGATTAAGATCTACAACATCGAAACCAGAGAAACCTCTACGGTTAGCAATCGCTTCGGATATCAAGGAAGTTTCCATCCCAACGGCCGGCTATTTGTCTTCGGCACAAGCGATACCCACGACGTCGTTTTGCTGGACATCGAGAATGGGAATTCCACCGTTTTGGGCAAGGGTTGGACGCCGCACTTCAGCCTAAATGGCGAGGAAATAGCCTGCGCCAGGCCCGGTACCAACGAAGTGGTGTTCATGTCGCCGTTCGGAAGTGTCCTACGGACAACGAAAGTTAACGACTTGTATATGCTTTACGGGTACGGCCCAAGTAGCAAGTCGCTCTATGTGAGACTAGACGGATTCGAACGAGCAGGAATCTTGGATTTGGTTACCGGGTCCGTCAAGGAACTTGCCTTCCCCGTGCAAGATATGATGATGCCACGGGACCAGTAGCTAAAAGTCTACTGGCCGCAAATAGTATTCATTAATAGCCGTGGAACTCAGCATCGCCACGGTAGGCAGTCGGCGCTTCCAATGCGTAGTGTCGACTCGTTTCCAAACGAGCTGAACGTCGGATTCAGCGAAGCCCATCTCGATGAGTTTCGTTCGCGGATAGCCTTGAATCATAAAGTGCAGGATCAAGTCGGCCTTTGCGTAAGTAATCCCAAAATCGCCCTCATCGGTTTGCCCCTTGATGAGATCGGCGGACGCCGGCTTGTCGATAATCACGCTTGGCACTCCGATCTCTCGCGCCACCTGCCAAACCTGGGTCTTGAAGAGATCGCCCAACGAGTTTATCGGGGGCGAATCGTCTGCGTGCCAGGTGAAATAGCCGAAGAGACGCTCGCTCTTGTTTCCCGTTCCCATTGGCAGCGCGCCGAGTTTTGCGCTCTGGTCGAACAGCACGATCATACGGCTCCTGGCACAAACGTTCCCAACCCTGGCGGGGCTGATCTCCGTCTCGGACTGCCCGATGTAACCATCAACCATCTTGGTGATATCGATCGTTTGTACGTTGATGCCGAGGTCGTCGACGACGAGCTGCGCGTGATCGAGGCTTTCCTGTGACGATATCTTGTAGGGCATGCGAAACGCCCACACGTTCTCCGGTCCGAAAGCTTTGGCGCACAGATACGCGACAACCGCGGAATCGACCCCTCCCGAGAGGCCGAGAACGGCCCTTTTCATGCCGCGTCGCCGAATGCACTCGTCCATGAGAAACTTAACAAGCCAGTCCGCCACTAGGGGCGCGTTGATCTTCAATGGCTCGGCTGAGCAAGGATCGAACGGCGCGGCTCTGACAACCTGCAGCGGCATAAAGGAAGCGTACCTACGCAGACCGCGGGGAGTTCAGGCTGTTCGCGAATTCGATTGCCTTATGAGTGGAGCCGAGCTTTGTTGGTTCCGCGAGAAAGATGTTTTCTGCCCCCACTTTATCGACGATCCTCGCGCGCTGAAGCACGTTGTGAACGCCCGGGCGCACGCCGCAAAGAATAAGCCTGCCGCCCTCCTTTTGAGCTTGCGCGGCCACCATCCCGATCGCATCCGCACAGGTCATATCCATGTTGTATGCCTGCTGGAGGCGCAACACCAAAAACTTGGTTCCACAAGCGAGCACAGCCTTGAGCTTGTGCTCGAGGTCTTCCGCTGCAGCAAAGAACATTTCTCCCTGCAGGTCGAGTGTCGCCACCTCTCCGCATTTGTCCAGGTCTAGATCTTCCTCGATTAGGTTGCCGGAGTCGTCCTCCACCAATCGCTTCAGCTTAAAACCCTCCGCCTTCTTCAAGGCGGCGCCGATCGACAAGAACACACCGAGGAATAGCGCGTGCTCAAGGTGAGGAAAGATGAGCACGCCCACAAACGTTGCCGCGAGCACCCATTTGTCGGAACGTGTGGCCTCCATGATGAGCCGCATCTTCGCCACGTTCACGAGCTTGAAGCCAATGTGAATGAGCATGCCCGCAAGCACGGCAATGGGGATGTAGTTTGCGGCTGGAGCGAACATCCAGACTAGCGCGAGTATGAGAGCGCCCGAGAAAAAGCACGAAACACGCGTCAATGCGCCGGCCTCGAAATTTACGGCGGTTCGGCTAAAGGAACCCGACGCTGCAAAGCCGCCAACGAGGGCCGCCCCAATGTTGCACGCCCCCTCGCCCACGAGCTGTCTATTTGCATCGAAGCGATGACCTACCCTCGATGCCAGAGACTTGCCGATTGCGATCGCCTCCACTGCGCCTAGCATCGCGATAGCAAACGTGGGACCCAGCATCGCAAGGATTTGATCGATGGTTGCCTCGGGCCAGACCAGCTTCGGAAGGATTCGGCTGACGGGTTCGATGTCTCGAACGAGCTTGATCTTTTCCGGTCCGGCCTCGCCGAGTGCTAAAAGGAATGCTGCGAAACTGACCGCAACGACGGTAAAGAAGGGAGCGGGAATGCGACGTTTGAAACGCGGTTCGAGCCACTGAAGGGCGCGAACCAACAGGATTGTAGCCAAAGCGACTCCGAGGGCCACTTTGTTCGTTTGAGCCAGGCTGGCGAGAGTGCGGGCAAGGTCCGCGATGGGAACTGACGGCGGCGTCCACCCTCCGAGGGTCGTGACTAACGCCTTCTTCTCAATACCCAGCGCGGACGGGAGCTGATTGATGGCGATGTACACCCCAGCGCCTGCGGTGAATCCTGTAAGCACCGGCTCACTCACGAAGCGGGTGAGATTGCCCGCCTTGAACAGCGAAACGATGCACTGGCTCACCCCGATCATCAGAGTTAGCAGAACAACGAGCTTGTGCGGATCGCCCTGGCTGGCCAGCAGTGCGATGTTTGAGGCGATCATCGCCGCGATAGCATTTGTGGGGCCATTTATCAGGAACTCCGAACTACCAAAAGCCGCGCCGAGGATGGAAGCTACTACGGCGGTAAAGATCCCGGCCGCAGGAGGGAAGCCCGCGATCAGCGCGTAGGCCATTGCCTGCGGAATCGTAAAGAGCGCGACGGTTAAGCCCGCGACAAAATCGCGACGCGCCTTCTCAGCAGAGTAGTCGCGAAAGACGGGCAGGAAAGGAAAGACTCGATCCAGCAAGGGCACTTGAGCGCGGTTGCCGACCATGTATTAACAGATTATGGCGTAACTACTTTCTTCCAAGGGCTCTTTGCAAGCGCGCGTCGGCTCTACGGGCGTCGCTGATTGCTTGGTTGAGGTTTCGTTCGGCGCTGAAGAGGGAGCTTTGAGCGTCGGAGATTTCGAGAAACTGTCCGATCTCGCCTCGGTATCGGCCCTCAGATATCCGAACGAGTTCTCTCGCATTCGCCACCTGAGCTTCGGCAAGGGTAACCCGATTGCGGGCACTGATCGCGGCGGCCAAGTTGCGGCTGACCTCGTTGATGACGAGTTGGGAAGTGTCTTCCAAACCTGCTTTTGCCTGTTCCTCCTGCGCACGAGCTTCTCTGGTGCGGCCGGCTGTGAAGCCCCCGTCGATGAACCTCCATGACAGGAAGACGCCGAGGGTGCCGGTGGAGGTCTGGAACGGATCATCCGATCCGCGCGTCGATACGTTCCCGCTTAGGTTTACGGAAGGAGCGTTGGAGAGCTTGGCCACCGCAACCCCCAGCCCAGCCGCGACCAATCTCTGCTGTGCCTCCGCCATTTCGGGCCGCTGCTTGAGAGCCTCTTCTACGAATGTATTGAGCAGCGCCGGATCAGGTGAAGAGGGAAGTGTCGTTAAGGACTGAAGCGGTGTCTCCGCGGGAGTAATCGGCGTGCGCGGATCCACGCCCATCTGGTCCGCCAGTGTCACGCGATCTTCTATCGCACTTTGTCGAGCGTTTTCGAGTGACAAGACGCTTTCGGCAAGGTTTGTTTTTGCCCTCACGTAGTCTGCGGGCGAGCCGAGGCCGGATTCGACGCGGGCTTCGGCAAGGGCGTACTGACGTTGACGGCTCGCGAGGTTGGAATCGGAAACGGTAACCGCCTGGATGCTCTCGACCAGATTGTAATAGGCAAGCCGCGTCTGCAAGCTCACTTCCTGCAGCTCACGCTCCAAAGCGAACCGGCTCACACGCTCCAGTGCTTCCTGCTGCCGAACCTGCGTCCGGGTGCGACCGAAATCGAATAGCAACTGATCGACCCCAACGGAAGCCGAAAAGCGGTTGGGCGCACCGCCTGATTGGCCTCGAAAACGGCGCTCGTCCGAGATTCCGGCATTGGCACTGAATTGAGAAAGCAAGTCGGATTTGGACTGCTGCGTGCGTCCCGCCGCGGCCTCGATGCCTGCACGAGCAGCTCGGATGGTCACCTGTCGCTGCAACGCAATCGCCACCGCTTCCTCGACCGCCAGAGGCTGACGCCCGACGACCACATTCGGATCGTTTGGCCCGGGAAGAACGATAGGAGGCGGAACCTTGATATCCGGCGTTTGAGGCTTGATCGGGGGCGTCTGAGCCAGGCAGGAAGTTGCGGCAAGCAGAAGCAGAGGAACGAAGCCTTTGTTCAATCCTCCATCCTCCGCCCGGCAATGGAACTGGGCAGCCGCTCCGCAGATTCGACGCTCGGTTCGACCATCACGGCATGCGAGAGGTCCAGATCGTCCTTTCGCAGCTTTCGCGCGAGATCGTCGAAGAAGGCGTACACAGTCGGAACGACAAAGAGGGTGAGCATGCTGGAAGTGGCGAGGCCGCCGATGACGACCGTCGCGAGCGGAGTGTACATCTCCGACCCGGCGCCAAGCCCGATGGCAAGCGGCAACATCCCGAGGATCGCGGCCATGGTCGTCATGAGGATCGGGCGAAGCCTCGTGGGGCCCGCGGTGAGAATCGCCTCGTCGCGAGGCATACCCTGGCTCCGAAGGTGGTTCGTGTAGTCGACAAGCAAGATGCCGTTCTTCACCACGATTCCTATGAGCATTAGGAGCCCGATGAAGGCAGTGAGTCCGAAGGCGCGCCCCGTAAGGAAGAGCGCGAGCACCATGCCGATCGAGCAAAGAGGCACCGATGTGAGCACAACGAGCGGATAGATGAACGACTCGAACTGCGATGCGAGAAGCATGTAGATCAACGCGATGGCCAGCAACACCGCGACGCCAAGGCCCGCATACTCTTGCTGCCGCTCGATCTGCTGCGCGCCAAACGACCAGTAATAGCCCTCGGGAAGCTTTACTTTGTCGAGCGCCTTCACGATATCGGCCTGAACTTCGCTCTCGGCGCGTTCTGCAATCCGCCCACCGACGCTTACATAGCGCTGTCGATTCGTGCGGTTGATCTGGTTCGGCCCAAGACCCTTGCGGATCGTAGTGACCTGACTCAGGAGGACCGGATCGCCGCCTCCTGGGCGGATGATGGGGAGGTTGCCGATTTTGGCGATATCTGAGCGCATGCCTTGCGGAACCTGCACGTAAATCGCATACTGCTGCCCCTGCTCCTGGTAGTAGCTGGCCAGCTCTCCATTCGTGGCCGCATTGATGGTGGAGGCGATGTCGCGGAAGGAAAGGCCCAGCATAGCGGCCTTGTCACGGTCCACCTTGACCTGAATCTCGGCGGTCGACTCTTCGACGTTAACGTCCGCATTCTCCAGCCCCGGCACATGCTCGATCGCGTCGCGCACGGTACCGGCGACCACCATCAGCTCGTCGAGGTCCGGTCCGAAGACGTCGATGCCGATGCCGGTCTGCCCGCCGCCGAGCATGTTCGCGACGATGTCGTACGGGCTAACCTGGGCGCGAACTCCAGGAATGGCGCTGAGCTTCTTGGTGAGACGCTTCACGACGTCCTCGGTGGATGACTTGCGGTTGTCCTTCAGCCTGATCTGAGCCGATCCCTCGTGTCCTGGGCCATTTCCACCACCGCCTCGCAACCCGACTCTGGCGCCTGCCCCTGCGATAACGGTCTCGACATCGGGATCGGCGAGCAGAATCTTCTCGACCCGCTTCATCACGTTATCTGTTACGGGAAGAGCGGTTCCGATCGCCAGCCTAATCCGTGCCGTGAGGTCTCCGGTGTCGGTCTGCGGAATCTGCTCACGACCGACGTGGGGCCACAAGAGGGCGGCACTGCCGATAGCCATCAACCCTATGCCGACAATGGCCCAGCGCTTTTTGAGTGCCCACTCAAGTCCATTTCGATAGCTTCCGTCCAGATGGTGGAACCAGACTCCGAACCGGTCGAAGAGCTT